>JANXQO010000060.1 GCA_025353485.1 Chitinophagales bacterium | reverse complement strand
CAGCAATACAACTTCGGTTGTCGTAAATAATTCAAACGGAGCAACTGTAACAGCAACAATAACCAGTGCCAACTGCGGTGCAACAAATGGAACTGTTACTGCAACAGGAACCGGTGGTGCAACACCTTATCAGTATTCAATAAATGGAATTACTTTTCAAAGCAGTAATGTGTTTATTAATCTGGCAGCAAATAAGTATACTGTTACAATTAAAGATGCAAACAATTGCAGCAATACAACTTCGGTTGTCGTAAATAATTCAAATGGAGCAACTGTAACAGCAACATTAACCAATGCAAACTGCGGTGTAACCAATGGAACTATTACAGCAACCGGAACCGGTGGTGCAACACCTTATCAATATTCAATCAATGGAACTACTTTTCAAAGCAGTAATGTATTTATTAATCTTGCTGCAAATAATTATACTGTTACAATTAAAGATGCAAGCGGATGTACAAATACAACGGTTATTGGCATTGCAACAAATGGTGCAGTAACAGTAAATGCCGGAAACGATTTTACTATTTGCGAAGGAACATCAAAACAAATTGCAGCAGTATCTAATGCAACAATTTTTTCCTGGTCGCCGACAGCGGGTTTAAGCAATCCTTCTATTTTAAATCCGGTTGCTTCGCCTGTTACAAGCACAACATATTTTTTAACTGTAACATCAGGACTGTGTTCTAATACAGACACTCTTATTGTTTTTGTAAACCCTTCCCCTGTTGCAAATGCCGGAAGTGATGCAAGAATTTGTTTCGGTAAAGATATCCAGCTTATTGGAAATGGCGGATCAGTTTACCAGTGGTCGCCATCAACCTATCTTTCCAATACTAACATTTCAAATCCTGTAATTGTTTCACCGCCCGCAGGCAGTTTAATCTATTACCTTAATGTTACTGATGCCAATGGTTGTAAAGCCCTGAAAAATGATACAGTGCTTATTACTGTTTTATCACCGGTAAAAGTTTTTGCAGGCAGTGATACTTCTATCGTCATCAATCAGCCCTTACAATTAAATGCCATTGATATTAATAATACAGGTTTTACCAATTATACATGGTCACCCTCTTTTGGACTAAATAATCCAGGGATAAAAAACCCTGTAACTATTTTAAACCGGGATATAGTTTATACAGTAACCGTACAATCTTCTGACAACTGTGAAGGAAAAGATGATATTAAAATAAAAGTTTTCCTGGGCCCTGAAATATATGTTCCAAATGCTTTTACGCCTAATAATGACGGACTAAATGATATTTTAAAACCAACGCTCGCCGGCATAAAAGAGTTAAAGTATTTTTCAATTTATAACCGCTTTGGACAATTGGTTTTTAGTACTTCTAAAGCAGATACAGGATGGGATGGATTTTTTAAAGGTGTGCCGCAAAATACCGCAGCATTTGTTTGGATTGCTGAAGCAGTAGATTACAAGGGTAATATTTTAAATAGAAAAGGAACAGCAATTTTGTTAAGATGATTGTCCCGCTTTATGTGTCCCGCAAACCAAGAAGGTTTTATAATTCTTTCTAAATTTAAAATCTTGAAAAAAACCTTCTTGGTTTGTATCATATATTCCTTAACTAAATGACTTTGCCCGGTGGGTATACACTGCAAAAATTTTTTTAATTAAATATTTCCTGCATGAAGGAAATAACCGTAGAGAAAAAGAAAAGCAAAGATTTTGCATTACGCTGGGTGAATTCAATTTCACTCATGTTCTCAGCGGTGAAAAAACAGGATGAAGAATAAATGCTGCGGGATTTATTTAGCCAATCCCTTTGATA
Source organism: Chitinophagales bacterium (assembly GCA_025353485.1). GTDB lineage: Bacteria > Bacteroidota > Bacteroidia > Chitinophagales > Chitinophagaceae > Ginsengibacter. Next base: position 48,678 of record JANXQO010000060.1, on the reverse strand, counting down.
TTATACCACCAGCCACTTCTATAGTGGTTGCATGTACCGCATTATTTTCAATAATAAATTTTAGCGTTTTAATTACTTCGTCTGTTTCAATTAATCGCCCAATAGGGATTGCATTGATGATAGATTGTAAAACTTCAGGTTTCATTGCAGAGAGAATTGGTGTTGCCACATAACCCGGCGCTACAGATGCGATACGGATATTTTTTATTTGGCGGGCATGAAATTCTCCGGCTAAAATTTTAGGCCATAATGCCAATGCAGCTTTTGTGGATGCATAATTTAACTGCCCTAACTCACCAGCTTTATTAATTGAAGAGATAGGAATTAAAACCCCGTCCCATTTATTATTTACCATTTCAATTACCGCTTCTCTCAGCGTTAAAAAAACACCTGTTAAGTTTACATCAATTACCTGCTGCCATTGCTCTGTTGACATGAACTTTTTTACTTTGCCTGTTTCCCTGTCCGGTGTTACAAAAAAACTATCTCTTATAATTCCTGCACATGCCAATACAACATTTATTTTCCCAAAGCGCTCTTTTGCAAATTGCATAAATGCTTTTACATCTTCTTCATTAGTAACATTTACAACTTTAAAGTCTGCCTCTCCATGAGCTGATTTAATTTCTGCAGTAATGGTTTGCAATCTTTCTTCACTTATATCACCCAAAACAACTTTTGCTCCTGCAGCAGCCAATGATTTTGCTGCGGCCTCACCAATGCCGCTGGCAGCGCCGGTTATAACTACTACACTTCCTTTAATTTGCATCTTTACTTTTTTATAAATTCTTTAATTGCGTTTACAATTGCATTTGCACCTTCGCCATATAACATGGTTTGATGATTGCCCGGCACTTCTGCATAGCTGCAATTTTTCATCATGGCAACTGTTTCCAATGCATTTTCTTTTGGTAACAATGCAGCGCCCATTGTATAAATACCGGGACCGTTAATAAGTAATGTTGGTTGTTCAATTTTTTGTAAGTATTCAATCCAGGGTTCTGCTAAAACACCATTTACTGCAAACACCATATTCTGTAATTGAGGAATACAACTTACACTTTTATCATCATTAATTTTTACATCTGCATTGTAATAGCTAAACATATTATCATCCCAGAAATCAATATAGGGAGCCTGTTTTACTTTATCAATATAATATTCCAGCGAAGGATAAGTTTGCCCTAACCTGCTTAAAGACGGGCCTAACATTTCTTTAGTGTTCTCATGCATTTTTGCGGCAGCATCAAGTATCAAAAGTTTATCAACCCTTTCAGGAAAATGTGTGGCAATATATAATGAAAGCAATGCACCAAATGAATGCCCGCCAATGATGACTTTATTAATATTCATTTTATCAAGAAAGCCAATAACATCTTTTGCATGATCCATCATGGTATAACCTGTACCCGGCTGGTCACTTTCTCCTCTGCCCCTGAGGTCAATTGAAATAACATTGAAATCAGGTGCTAAGCCGGCTGCAATTAATCCATCAAAAGAATGTGCATTTGCTGTTAAGCCATGCATCAGAATTATTGTTGGGCCATCCCCTTTACACTCCAGGTAATGTAATTTGATACCGTTACTTTCAATAATATTACTCATTGGATTGGTTGATATAATTTTCTTTAAGCTCACGTTTTAAAATTTTTCCCGCCACATTCCTGGGCAGTTCATTTATAAATAAAACATCTGATACCTTTTGATACCTTGCTCCAAGATTATCATTTATCCAGTTCTTTATTTCATTGGCTGTTAAAATATTCGGTCCCTCTTTTAATACGATTGCAGCTACAGGTGTTTCTCCCCAATCTTTGTGCGGAACACCAAATACAGCAACATCTTTTACAACAGGATGACGGATTATTATCTCTTCAATATCGCTTGGGTAAACATTTACACCTCCTGAAATTATCATGTCTTTTTTTCTACCGGTAAGAAATAAAAATCCATCTGCATCTAGATAACCAAGATCGCCGGTATACAACCACCCGTATTGCAAAGCCTCTTTTGTTTGTACGGGATCTTTATAATATTCAGTCATCAGCAATGGCCCTTTGCCAATAATTTGGCCTATCTGTCCTGTTGGCAATTCATTATTTTCCGCATCAACAATTTTCATTTCCATAAATGGTGGAGGAATGCCAACAGAGCCCGTTTTCTTTTTAAAATCATTTTTGTCAAGAATAGTCATGAAGCCTTCCGTAAGGCCATAGAGTTCATAAAAAATTCCGGGTAATTGGTTTTCAATTTCCTCTTTGTGTTCCTGCAAGAGCGGTGCGCCTACAGAAAGTACATATTCAAGAGAAGACAATTTCTCTCCTGTAAAATCTTTATGCTGAAGGCACCCAATAATTTGTGACGGGACTAAAATAGTGTGTGTTACCTTTTCTTTTTTTATTGTTTCAATTACCATATCAGCATCAAAATGATCGTGCAAGATATAAGTGCATCCTAAAAACATGGCCGGCATTAAAGTAAGAAATGAACCATTAAAAATAATTGCGCCTGAATGTAGCACTACACTTTCAGGCGTCATGCGGTAAAAGTTGGCAAACAATGATCCGTACAAAGCCCGTACAGCATGGCTTATAACAATTCCTTTCGGCGTACCTGTTGTACCGCTGCTGTAAATAATATTATATGGCTCATCGCCTTTTATTTCTTCTATAGAAAAATTTGCTATTGAGTTTTCTTTAATTTTTCTATGATAAGACTGATAAGCATCAGAAGAAGAAGCATTGGTAACCCAGCAATTGGTCTTATCAATTTTTATAGTATCACTGATAAAATTGTCTGCAAATTCTACGCAGGAAATTACCAGTTTTGTATCAGAATTTTTCAATAAATTTTTTAATCCCTCTCCACGCATAAGCGGACTCACAGGCACACAAACTGCTCCCATGGCTGCACATGCCCAATACGTTTCATACAATTCTTTGCTGTTAGATAAGATCGTAGCAACCTTATCTCCTTTTTTAATTCCGTTTGCTAAAAATGCATTTGATAATTGTGTAACCTCTTTGTACAGATCACGAAATGTTAAACGCTCGTCTCCATAAATAAATGCGATGTGATGAGGACGATAGGTTGCATGCCTTTTAAGCCAGTGTTGAATGGTGAGATATTGCAAAGACATGATGAGCTAAATTAAAAAAAGATGGCATCATTAAACGATACCATCTTTTTAGAACTATTTAGTATTTGGAATAAAGGCTTTCAGCTCTACAGAAAATAATCTTCCTATAGAAGGAGAGCCTACAAATTCTCTTTGTGTAGTATTGAATAAATTAGAAACGCCTGCACCAACACTCAACATTTTATTGATGTGGTATCCTGCATCAATATCAATAGTTGTAAATCCGCCAAGAGCACCATGATCAAAATTCTTTATAATGAAAAGCGGTGTGCCCGCAGCGTTTACTCCATTATATACCCTGCCTCTACTACCTTCACCTGCCTGGGTACCGATCTGGCTGCCACTATAAAAATCATATTTATCTAATATCCGTGCGGAAAGATTTAAAAACATTTTGCCTTTAAGCATATTTTGAAAACTTAACGTTGTGGATATGCGGTTTACAGGTGCGTTCAAGCTTTTTTCATCTAAAGAAACATAGCCGTTTTTGGTCGCATCATTTTTAATATTATCCTTTGTAATATCAGATCCAAACCAGGAATATTTTATAGCAAGACTTATATTATCACTAAAGAAATAATTTACACCAAGATCAATACCATAAGAAGAGACTTCGCCATAATTAAAATAAGTAAAAAAAGTGCCCCCGCTTAAAACCCCTGTACTATTAACACTGCCTGGGAATGTTAAGGCAGTAAGTGGCAGGGATATCTCACCAACTGCTAATGCACGTCCACCGATAGCTAAGGCCGGGCTAAGAAAATTTTTAGTTTGCCCATAATATCCGTTTATATCCACATACAGTTTTTTAGATAAAGTTCCTTTGTATCCAATTTCCCAGGTTTTAATTTCCTCAGGCTTTAATGCAATTGTACTTGATGGAGCATCACTTACATTACCTCCGTTAGGAATATATTTTATTCCGTTTCCATTACCGAATACAAATCCGGCAACACTTGCTCTTTGAAAAAGAATAATTGGAGCCGCAAAAGCTTTACCCCATGTTAAACGAATTGCACCACCCGGCACACCTTTTACCAATGCTATTTTTGGAGAAAATAAACTTCCGAATAAACTATGATGATCAAGCCGTGCTGCGGCTACCAATTTAAAATCTGCAGGCAATGTTTTTTCTAATTGCAAAGCGCCGCCGTATTGGGTAACTTCAACTTTTTGATTTGCATCCACCAGCACTGTTCCATAAGTTTTAGGATCATCTTTTTGATAAGATGCACCCACGATCATGTGCAAACCTATATTTGAAAAGTCATAATTATATTGTGCTTCTCCATTAAAACGTTTTGAATTTTCTTTAAATTGATTTCCTAAACGCCGTGCATACATCTCTGCAGAATCCGGTGAAAGCCGCCCTATCGCAGCATATCGGGGATCGGTTGGATCTGTAATGGTGCTATGTGTACGGTTCCAGAAATCTCTGGTATAACCGGGAATAGCATAAGAAGTTCCAACATTGGTCCATGTTTCGTACGCCTGTGCAAAAAAGCGTGGACTAACATATTTTAATTGCAGGTAAGAAAATTTCCAGCCACGAATTTGATTACGGCCTGTATTATTTACACTGAGAAAATCATTTACACTTCCACCATAGGAGGCAATAATATCTGCTTTAGGCGTAACACTATAATACACCTGTGCTTCTCCACGATTGTGTTTGAATTGAAAAGAAGAAATACGTTCCGGAATGGCAATAGCAGGGCCAAATACACCGCCACCTGCATAGATGCTGTCATGAAATTCAAATTCTTTCCTGGTAGTATATTCACCTGTTACTTTATATGCCCATGTATTATTAACCTTTACGGCATGACGAAAACGGCCGCTGAAAACACCTTGATTTCCCTGGCTTACAGCTATCGTTGTTCCCTGAAATTTCCTTGGATCTTTTGTGATAGTATTTGCTATACCGTTATGCGCATTAGGGCCATACAATGCAGAGTTAGGACCCAGCACAACTTCAAACCTGTCAATATCTTCTTTGATCACTGTGTTCATAATACCCGCTGCCAGTCCGCTGCTGCCTGCCATCATACTGTTTCTGCCATCGGTCATCAGCAAAACTTTTGCGTTGAAAGCATTATTAAATCCACGGGCATTAAAACCAACACCTGTAACACCAGTGCGAACAAATTCCACTCCCTGTAATTTTGATGCCAATGCGCCAACATTAAATGATGCGACCTGGTCAAAATCTTTTGAATTAAGAACACTTACTTCGGCAGGTGCCCTCGTAATTTTTTCAGGCCGCTTGGATGCAGTGATAACAACTTCATCGCCCATTCTTACAGAAGCAGTAAGGCTTACATCAAGCGATACGGTTTGCCCTGTGGAAACATCTACACTTTTTGAAACTTCAGCAAAGCCTACATACGATATAAGTATTATTGATTTGCCCTCTTTTACATCAAGCGAATAAGTACCATCATTATTAGTAGTAGTTGCAATACCGCTTCCTTTAACAGAAACAGTAGCGCCACTTAATGGTTCCGCATTGCCATCAGTTACTTTGCCGGTTACTTTACCCGTCTTTTGGGCAACAATTACCAGGCTAAAAAATAAACCAAGTAGTAAGAATAGACCTTTTCTCATAGCTGTATTTTTTTGTTTTAGTTTAAACATTGTTTTTTATTTTAAAAAGTTTTTAATGGTTTGATTCAATGCATCCGCTTTTTCAAAAGGAAGCATATGCCCTGCCTGTGGTATTATTTCAACTTTGATATCTTTTATATTTTCTGTTGCAACTTTAATAATGTCATCTTTCTTAAGCGAAGGATGCAATAGTTTGTTTGGAATAAGATTATCGTTTTCACCAAACACAAGCAGTACTTTTTGTTGCAGGCTATTCAAACTGTTTTTTACAGGATGTGATAACATTCCGCGAATACCTTTTACAAGAGTTTTGGTGTAATCATCAAAACCTGCACATTTAATTAATGCAAGCCTGTAACGGATTAATTTTTCGGCATCAGCAGGCTGATCATAAAAATTATTTTTAAAATTTTTTCTTATGGTTGTTTCATCCTGGTTTTTGAAAAAGGCCGGAGTGGAAAAGCTTATAAATAAATTCTTTTCATTTTCAGTAAAAGTTTCAAGGCCTGCGGGATCAACTAATATCAATTGTTTTATCAGTTCAGGATGTGCCAATGCTGCAATTACAGCAACCTGTCCACCCATTGAATGGCCTGCGAGAGTAATATTTTTTAACGACAATTTTTTTGACAATTGGATAAGAGCATCTGCATAAAATGAAAGCTGGTCGCTATCATTTTTATTGGCATCTTTTGAATATCCATAACCCGGAAGGTCGACAGCGATACACCTGTAAGTTTTAGAAAGTTCATTAATACTTTTTACCCAATGAGAAATATTTCCTCCGAGGCCATGTATAAAAACGATCACTTTGCCATTTCCCTTTTCAACATAAGCCAGTTGAGAACCATCAGTAAGCACAACTTTTTTTATTGGCATTCCATAATCTGCATAGCAGCTATCCTGTGCAGATGCAGTAAATGCCATCATCCAACAAAAACAAAATATGATAAACTTATGCTTCATTAATTACCGGTACTATTTGCGTTTTAATAAAAGTTTTTTTGCTTCTTAATAAAAAATATAAAACTGTTCCAACACATACTGAACTTAAAAGTGCGAGAGCAGATGCAATACCGGGGTTTCTTGTACCGGCCTGCATATAATGTGTTAAGCGGCCATAGTAAACGCTGAAATGTACTACCAGCGCTGTTACTGATGCAGCAATAGGAACAACTTTTGGAACTTCTTTTAAAAAAATTCCAAACGCCACCGGAATAAATGCTGCAGAAAAAAATGCATACACACCATTTTGTGCAAAAATGCCAACGCTTAAATCCGGAGAAATCAATTGCTGGTATGAGATGGTGATGGCAACAGTTGCCAAAAGGCCAATCACAATTTTATTCATCAATAATTCTGAAATAATTCCGCCATTCTCATTTTTGATAAAGCGTTTTCCTGTAAGCGGTTTTATCAGATCTGAAGTAATAGTTGTGCTTACTGATTGTATCAAACCTTCTAAAGTTGACATTCCGGCAGATATCATTCCCAAAATAATTATTACTGCGATATACACCGCAAAGCGCCCAACAACAAAGGTTGACATCACTCCATCCAATGGAATTTTTTTACCGTTTGCCATCAGGTCAGGATAAAAAAGCCTTGCATAAATTCCCGCAAAAACCACTAAGAAAAATATTGCCTGCACGATTATGGTAACTGTCAAAAATTTTTTTACATCCTTATCATTTTTAAGAAACAAAGATCTTGTAAGAATATGTGGCTGGCAAACTATCGCAATGCCAATAATAAATTGAGCAATACACACTTCCCAAAAGTCACGATACAAAGGGCTTTCAGTATTGAATGCAGAACTTAAATTTGGATTGATAGCAGATAATTTTTCCAGCAAACCCTGAACACCATTCGCAAAATGTTCGTAACCGGAAGTGAGAAGTATTATAGCTACTCCCAATTTTAAACAAGCCTGCATCATGTTTGTATATACCATTGAATTAGCTCCGCCAAACATCATATAACCAAAAGTAAAAATTACAATACATGAAAGTGTAGGCAATATTTCCAAATTCAATGATCTTGAAAGTACCTGCGTTAACCCTACACAAATCAAAACAATAAATGCTATCATCAATAAAGAAAGAAATGCAAAATAGGTAGTGAAACCCTTGCTGTTGTAGCGTATGCCAATCCACTGCCCTAATGTTTTTGCCTGTATGGTATGCCCGATCTTTCTAAATCTTTTTGATAAAACTGCCAGGGAAATGAGTGTACCAATGGGAAGAAATACCCCCATTGATAAAAATGCGCTGATGCCATAATAGGCAACAAAGCCGGGATTGATAATGAATGTAGCAGCACTGCTCATAGACGCAGCCAAAGAAAACCCTAAAACAACAGGTGAAAAATTCATATTACCAACGGCATAGTCAGAAATATTTTTTGTGCGGCGGCTTCCTCGTACAACAAAAAAAACTATTAAGCCTATGTAAGCAAATAAACTTATCCATACAGCCAAGACCATTCCCGGAGAAGCCAGGTTATTCATAAAAGCAATCGTTAGTGAATACCAAAGTATCTTAGTTAACTAAAGAAAAAATAAAATACTGGTGAACAGTTTAAAAAATAGGGTGAACGAAATGTTTGTTGTGGCAAAGAAAATTTTTATAAAAAGGAAAGACGTTTCATAAGGTTCTCTCTGTATGTTTTACCTACAGGAATGGGATGATCATTTATGATAAGATCATTTTCATCAATAGCCTTTACTTTATCAAGGTTGATGATATAGGAACGATGCACCCTTATAAATTTTGAAGATGGAAATTTTTCTTCCACAACTTTAAGAGATGAATTCAAAAGATATTTTCCTGAAATTGTAAATATCATCGCATAAATATTGTGTGCCTCCACCCAAAGTATATCACGAAGCATAATTTTTTCGAGACGTTTATTTGTCTTAACAAAAATGCCATCATCAATACTGAGATTTTCCGGGAAGGGTGGTAATGTCGGCGCTTCTACTTTTTGGCGCAAAGCATTGTGTAATGTAATCTCGATGGTTGAATATAATGATTCAGGATTTACCGGTTTAACCAGGTATGCATACGGATCAACCAGTTTTGCTTTTTCGATTGTATCAGTATCCGCAAGGGCTGTAAGGAATATAAATGGAATGTTATGCTCCTGCTTTAAATGCCTGCCAACATCAATACCAGTCATGGTTCCGGCTAAATGAATATCCAGTAAAATAATATCCGGTTGTAATTCTTTTATTTTATTTAAAGCCTCTTCGCCAGTATCAAAACTTCCTACCACATCAAAGCCCAAATCCTGCAATGAATAAGAAATTTCTTTTGCAATTATCCAGTCGTCTTCTACCAATAAAATTTTTATTCCGGGCATCGCACTTATTTTACAATCAATATTATGATTTACTTTACAGGATTAAAAACATTCTCTCTTTTGAAATTATTCTTTCGCCAATTTATACTATTTATTTTATCACTCCTTTTTTGTTTTCAAATTTCAGCACAGGCAACTTTTACAATTCATCACCAGGATGAAAGCCTTTTTATTCCATTTGAACAGCTACCTGTTTTGTATGCTGATGAAAAGGTAAGTATTGAACAAATTTCTAACGCATTATTCACGGGCGATAAAAAAAATAGCGACACTAATTTTTATACTCAATTTATATTACTTAACAATACCAATTCTGATAAGCAATATGTATTGGAAACTCCTAAAACAGGTTTGGTTAATTGCTGGGTAAAAAAACAAAATGATTCTTCCTGGCAATTATTAAAAACAGGCAGCATTTTAAAATTAACAGAGCGTTCGCTGCATTCAAATACCAACGGTTTAATTATCGAATTGCTAAAGGGAGAGCCGCTAAAAGTGATCTTACAATTTAAAAGTGTTTATAGCATTTATAAACATATCGCTTATAACTTAACGCTGCATCCACTTTCACAGTTTGAGCGGCAGGACAGCAAACGATTACTTTGGCAAGGTTTGTTCCTCGGAATTATTTTGGTGATGGCATTATACAACCTCATTATTTACTTTGCCGTAAAAGACATTAGTTATTTATATTTTGTACTGAGCATTTTTGGTATAGGATTATATTTCTCATTTTATTACGGTATTGGGATAGAATATTTATGGCCCAATGCCCCGGTGTGGGATACGTTTTGTTATACACTGATAGTTCCGTTTAATGGTTTGATGAGAATTTATTTTACCAAAACATATTTGCATACTGCTGAGTTATTACCTAAGATCAATCGTTTACTAAATGCACTTGCAGCCATTTGTATCGTGGGTATTTGTTTGGGTTTTGTCATTTACATATTCCGGATTGATATTTTAAATTCCCTTGTAAGCATCATCGGTATTTTTGGTTCAGTTATTTTAATAATGATGTTGATCTCGGGTTTTGTTGCATACTATAAAGAGCATTACCAGCCAGCTCAATATTTCATATTTGCCAATCTGCTATTGGTAGTAGGTGCAGTTTTATTCATCTTCAGGGAGATGGGGCTGATGCCGGATAATTTTTTTACAAGATATTTTGTGCAGGTAGGAACGCTGATACAGGTTGTAGTTTTTGCACTTGGCTTGGCAAGCCGGTTAAATAAAGCACGGCTGCAACTCGCTAATGAAATTGTTGAAAAAGAAAAAATTGCTTTGGAAAAAGAAAAAGAAAAAAAAGAGATAATAGAAAAACAAAAAGAAGAATTACAAATACAGGTACAACAACAAACCCTCGATCTTAAACAACAGAACCAGCAGTTGGAAGATATCATATCAAAATTAAAATCATCAGAGCTGAAATTTAAGCAGCTAAACCAGGTGAAGGATAAATTGTTTTCAATCATTTCACATGATCTGCGGAATCCTTTGGCAACCATGCAATCCGCTTTAAAATTAATTACTGAGCATCACTACAAATTAGATGAAAACGAAAAAGAAAAACTTACCAAAGAAGCGCAGGCTTCATTGGATAATTTGAATGAACTTCTATATAATCTTTTGCAATGGTCACGTTCGCAAATGAATCTCCTGGAATTCAATCCCGAAAAAATTGAGATCAAACCCATCCTGGAAAACAGCAGAAGGATTTTACAGCTTAATGCCCATATGAAAAATATCCGCATTAATGTTGTTACAGAAAATAATTTATATGGTATTGCTGATAAGGATATGATAGAGTTTGTTGTGAGAAACCTGTTGAGCAATGCAATTAAATTCAGTCACAGGGATAGTGATGTGTTTTTAAAAGTAACAACCAATGATGACGAAATAAAATTCCAGGTTTTAGATTCCGGTGTAGGAATTGGCAAAGCAAAAATTCAGCGGCTGTTGCAATTAAATGCAACTGACAGCAGCAGGGGAACTGAAAAAGAAAAAGGTACAGGTTTAGGGCTATTGATAAGTAAAGATTTTATTGAGAAAAATAAAGGGGCATTAGAAATTGAAAGTGAACCGGGCAAGGGCTCAACTTTTTCATTTACAATCCCAAAAGGGTGATGTAAAATTTTACCCCGGTTTGTACCTGCTTTTTCAGGCACTCATAGTTCGATTGACGTAAATTTGGTATAACAAAAAACTTTCCAGATTATTTATATTCAATTTTATGCATTTAAAACAAAACATTTCGTTGGTTAGGTACTGATGATATTAAGCGTCCATCAGGCCAATAAATTATGAATGTTCTTCAACGAAATAATGTAACCATAAAAGGGAAAGGCGAAACAGTTATGTTGTTTGCCCATGGTTTTGGCTGTGATCAAAATGCATGGAGAAAAATAACAGGTGCATTTGCAGATGACTACAAACTCATTCTTTTAGATTATGTAGGCGCAGGCAGATCTGATATTTCAGTATACGATAAAACTAAGTACAATACCCTTGATGGATATGCTGATGACATTCTTAAAATATGTGATGAGCTAAATGTAAAAGATGCCATATTTGTAGGTCATTCCGTTAGCTGCATGGTAGGGGCAATAGCATCTATTAAAGAACCACGTGTTTTTAAAAAATTAATATTTATCGGGCCATCCCCTTGCTATATTAATTCCGATGATTATACAGGGGGCTTTGACAGGGAAGATATTGATAACCTCTTAGAGGTAATGGACGATGATTATATCAAATGGTCAACAACAATGGCTCCTAAAATTATGGGTGATAAGCATGATCCGGAATTGAAAGAGGAATTAGCCGGTTTTTTCTGTTCATGCGATCCCGAAATTGCAAAAGATTTTGCCAGGGTTACTTTTTTATCAGATAACCGGAAAGACCTTCCGGACATTCCTGTTGAAAGCCTTACCCTGCAATGCTCTGAAGATATAATTGCTCCAATGGAAGTAGGACAATATGTTTATGAAAATACGCCCAACAATAAAATGATAATCCTAAATGCTACGGGACATTGTCCGCACATGAGTGCTCCTGAAGAAACCATTGCAGCCGTTAAGGCATTTTTATAAAAATGAAATCTTATATTTGAGAAGTATGAAGGACTTAATTAAAGAGATAAACGAAAGTGCCAAAAGTCTTGAAAAAGAGGAAGCTTCTGTTTCAGCGCTGTACGATAAATATGCTCCCGCACTGTATGGAAGAATCATAAAAGTTGTTAAACAAAAAGATATTGCAGAAAAAATATTGGAACGTGTTTTTCTAAATGCTTTGGTTGATAAAAATGTAAAACAGTCTAATCATATAACGCTTTTTACTTCCTTATTAAATCATTCCCGAAAAAAAACTTACGGCACACTGAAAGCGCTGAAAATGATGGAAGCATTAAGATGTAATTCTCAGAATGAAATTGCTGTTGTTCAATAAAGTCCTTTTACCCATCTCAAAAAATCAATCGGGATAATTAATTTTAAAACATAAAAAAACCCGGCAATAAATACTGCCGGGTTGCCTGGTCCCTGTCAATCGGTTAACTATATCTTTTGAAATTTAGAATAACAAACATGGTTACCGTAAATTACTTTTATTGTATACCAGCCGGGTATTAATCTTTCAATATTTGTAGTAACAATATTATTCCCTGTACTTCCCTGCTGATCTTTTTGTTTCACTAAAATATTAAGTGAATTAAAAATATATACATGCATCATCTCAGGCCCTGTAAGCTGTATAGCTACCGTTACCTGGTTGGTTGCAGGGTTTGGATAAGAGGTTAACGTGCAGGCAGTATTTGGTGACGGGATATGAATCACTTCACAATATTCTTTTACACAACCGCCATAAGTAACCACTCTTATACAAACGCGATAATCACCTGGCTCATGAAAAGTATATGCAGGATTATTTTGGATGAGAGTAACTGGCGTTGATGTATTAATGGAAAGCTTTGTTATTACCCATGTTTGAGATATGATTGGATAATTGCTTAAAGCATGAAAGTAAATACTGTTTGATGTTGATGACTCACGTTTATATTCAAACTTTATCCAGATGTTATTACAGCTAAAGCAGGAGCCTGTTTCAGCCACTTTGTAAGAGGTGGATACACAGGTTGAAGATCTGTAAACAGTAAGGAATACAGTATAATTTCCTGAGTGTTGATAAACATGAGACGGTGTCATGTCAATAGAACCTGTGCCATCACCGAATGTCCAAAAATACTTCCAGTTAGGATTTTGAAGCGTTGGAATAAATTTAAATTCAAGACAATTTACTGTTGACCTGGTTAAAGTGAATTTAGATATATCAAGACAATTTATTTCAGGTTCTTTAATTTCAACTGTTTTACATATTTCCCTGTAGCATGTTGTGCTTCCTGAAATTCTAAGGCAAACATGATAAGTACCTGCATGAGCATAAATGTGATCAGGATTTATTGAGCTGGACGTAGCACCGTCACCAAAATTCCATTGCAGATTGATAACAGCAGTGGCAGGCGCGCTTGTATTTTTAAAATAGATTTTATTTTTATTTGTTGCCTCAGCTTCAAAGGTAAAAGCAGCTTCCAGCCTGCATTCATTTAGTACAACAACCTGTTTGCAAATTTCTTTTACACAGGGTGCTGTTCCGGCAGCATTATGCTTTTCAATTCGTATGCAAACATTATAAGTTCCCGGTAATGCATAAATATGAGTTGGACTTACATCAGTTGAAGAAGCTCCATCACCAAATGTCCATCGTATATTATCACCGCTTTCAAAATGTGATGAGAAATTTATGAAATGAACTTTATTAAGTTGAATGCTATCTGCATGCCATGCAAAGTTTGCACTTACTGAATTACATGGGGGTGGAGGTGTTTGTACCTGAAGGCTAATACATGTATCACGCTCACAAGTATAACCTTCATTTCTTACGATCAGGCAAACAGTAAATAAAGCTGAATATGAATAAATGTGAGTCGGATTAATATCATCAGAGTAATTTCCATCACCAAAATTCCATCTTACTTTGGTTGTATCATGTATAGGAGTAGAAAGATTAGTGAAATAAATTTTGTTAGGCTGTAATGGGTCTCTTTGAAAGGAAAATTTTGGATGCGCATTACAACTAATTGGTGGCATTGGTGGTAATTCCACCCATTTTTCTATAGAATCCGCACATTCTGCTGTACCGGCTAAATTACTTCTGTAAAAAATATGTTTTACTGTGTGTGTGCCACCTGATGTATAAACATGTACAGGAGAAGCATCAGATGAAACGTATCCGTCACCAAACGTCCAGTAATGATGATTTGATGTAGAAACGGTGGTAACAGATGCCGTAAAATTTACTGATAATCCAGAAATACTGAAATTAAAGGCTGCGTTACAGGTAGTGTTTTGTGCTATCGATTTAAAGGTGAATGCTGCGAGGGTGAGCAATAACAGGGTAAATAATTTTTTCATAAAACAAGATTTTGATTAGCAGTGTGGTTTTTGGTTAAGAGGTTGTTGTTTTGAGATAGATACGGCTTGGTTTAATAACGTTGCCTGATATTGGATAAAAATTTTTCTATTGCCTTGCGTACAGGAGTTGGAGGGGTTATAAAATTACCTGCTAATACAGAAAAAATCAATAGTTTATTTTGCTTTGTAATGAGAAAGCCACTAAGAGCAACATGATTACTAAGTGTTCCTGTTTTGGCAAAAATATATCCGCTGTCTTTTTTATATAAAGAAGATAGTGTTCCGGTTCCGCCGGTAGGTAGTATCACTTTTAATCTTTCCAACCCAAAATCATTTTTTAATTTTTGTAAGATGTAAATAAAATCTGCCGGTGTAAAAAGATTGTAGCGGCTTAATCCACTTCCATCTACCCATCTTGGTTTTTGCGGAATATCTTTCAGGTCAGTTTTTAAAAGTGTGTCTATCATTTTCCTGTCGCTCATATATCCCAACTTTTCATTGCTTGCCATCAATAATGTTTGCTCAGCAAAAAAGTTATCGCTGCGGTGCATCATGATTTTGAAAAGTGAATCGGAGGGTTGGGAGTGCAGTGTTTTAAAATTATTGTACACCGGCAAGTTTGTGATAGAGACAGGAACATTCAATGAATCTTTTAATAGTTCTGCAGCAGTTGCCACCCCTTTGGTTACAAAAGGAATTTCTATTTCCCTTTTTTTCTCTTTGCCAAAAGTTATTTCATAAATATTTTCCTCCCAGTTGCGATCAACTGAAAAATTATTTTTGCCTGTATCAGTGCTGAAATTTACTTTCCAGTTTACATCAGGTTCTGAAAAAACAAGATTGCCTTCCGCATTGCTTTCTATGGGTTTGTCTTTTACCTGTATCCATTTTATAAGATTCCCATAAATAGGAAAAGAACTTCTTTCCACCATATCACTACTTGTATAATCATCCCACGACCAGCCAAAGCCAAGCGCATTTTCTCTCCACCTGTTATCAATGATTATAACCGGTTTCTTTTTTTCTTTTAAAAAATTAAATACTTTTTGATTTTTAAAATCAGGATGAAGAAAAGTGGGATCGCCCATGGGATCAATGGTAATTGCATTTTGATCTTCTAAATATTTAAATGCAGTTAAACTATCTCCCAAATATTTCATGCCTGCGTATAAAGAAAAAAGTTTTGTATTACTCGCCGGTACAAAATATTTTTCAGCCTGGTAATTGTACCAATATTTTCCGGTTGCAACTTCATAAATACTAATACCGATCTGCCCATTCACCAGAGCAGAATCCTTTAATAAAAATGTATTGGCTTGTTTTGATATTTGTTTAGAGACAGAGCAGGAAGAAAATAAGAAAAGTAAAATAAGAAACCTCATCCTCAATCCCCGCCTGAATGACTCAGTCGGGCAGGCCTCTTCTGCAGAGAGGGAGGTCGGGTTGTGTAAAAGTTTCAACTTTATATTTTTATTTTTCAACATCATCATCTATGATAAACTTTTATTCATCAGCACATCAGCATATCATCAAATCTGCACATCATTGCCTTTCTTGTGCCCTCAGCCATCTTTCAGGAATTTCATTGTTACTTGCATTTATATAATCTTTATAACTGCAGGCGATCAGTTTTTTATCAGGCAACTGCATCCACCATCTTCCTGTTTTTTTGCTTTGTAAAAAAGTGGTATCTATATCAGTAAAAGCGGTATGGTATTCATTAAAATTATGTTTGTCTTCAGGTATTGCTTCCTGTTTGCTCCGGCTCTTTCCATCAATAAAATACCACAGCATCTGCGAGATCTGTTTTGCAGTTAATTCATTTATGTCATCTGCAGGGTCATATCCATAAATACCCATGGAACTCAATGCCGTACTCATACCTGCAAAGCGTGTAAGCATACATGCTTCCTCCCCGGTAAAGCCATTAGGGCTGCTATTGTTTGCCGGTGCATCGCTCCATTTTATGGCAGAAATATCAAAGCTCAGCAGGTTTGTATTGCGCATAACAGGTTCCATTTCTTCAATGCTTTCTTTTGCCATGCCAACACGGTAACAGTCAAAGCGAAGTTTATCCATAGTTTCCAGCATACGGGGATGAACAAAATAGCTTTGAAAGCCGATATGATTATAATGCTTAACAAAATTTGGTTCACCTGTGAGCATTTCCATTAAAAAATTTTCACTTCTAACACTTGATTCGCTTCTTAAATCAATGGTGGCATCAATAACACTTGCTTCAATAATTTGCTGTAATTCTTTATAGGCAAAATACTGGGCTAATGTAATATCGTGGCTACCCCCAAGCAGAATTACTGTTTTTTTCATTTTCAGCAATTCTGCCAAAACGGTTTTTACCGCTGCATAGGAATCAGTAAGTGTTGCGCCGGCTTTTATATTTCCGATGTCAGCCATTTGTACATCCGTATGCCAATAATGCAATTGATAAAATTGTTTTCTGATGGCATTTGCGGCATCATTATCCCTCATTGTTTCATGCCCGTTTATACCTACTAAAACAATATCTGTTTCTTCAAGGTCGGGCAGTTCATCTTCATAAGCATCAATAAAATTTGCTAATTGGTCATCATTATATCCTTTATCAGCATTGAAAGACGGCGGATTTATTGGCTCTAAAAATTCATACAGATCGTACATTTTTTATTTATATAATTTGCAACAAACCTAAAGATAAATTGCAGATTTCTGGTTTTGGATTTGAGATTTTGTTCTTTATTTTAAAATGAACCTTCTCACTTACTTTTGCATTTATGGATAACCTGTTACAACAGATAGATATTTATAAAAAAGAGATCACTGAATTTTCTGCAGAGAAAGATGCTACAGAAATTTTCCGTATAAAATATTTAGGAACAAAGGGGGTGGTTAAAATTGTGATGGCAGAAATGAAAAATGTTCCTAATGAAAAAAAACGGGAGTTTGGACAGATACTGAATGAATTTAAAATTTTTGCAGAGAACAAGTATGAAGAATTGAAGTCTGTTACCCGTAACCAGTTGCCGGAAACCAGTAACCAAATTGATCTCACTCTTCCGGGAGATGCATTACCCTTAGGAAGCCGTCACCCGATAAGTATTGTAAAAAATAAGATCATATCCATTTTTCAGCGACTTGGTTTCGCAGTGGCTGAAGGCCCTGAGATAGAAGATGACTGGCATAATTTTACAGCGCTTAATCTTCCGGAAGATCATCCTGCAAGAGATATGCAGGACACATTTTATATTTCTCAAAATCCTGCATGGATGTTGCGAACACATACCAGCAATGTACAGGTACGGGAGATGGAAAAAGGTAAACTACCGATAAGAATTATTTGCCCCGGAAGAGTTTATCGAAATGAAACCATTAGTGCAAGGGCTCATTGTTTTTTTCACCAGGTAGAAGGTTTATACATTGCTGAAAATGTTTCGTTCGCAGATCTTAAACAAACGCTTTATTTCTTTGTTCAGGAAATGTTCGGACAGGATGTAAAAGTTCGGTTTCGTCCCTCTTATTTTCCGTTTACCGAACCAAGTGCCGAAATGGATATTAGTTGTCTTATCTGTGGCGGAGCAGGTTGTAACATTTGCAAACATACTGGTTGGGTAGAGATATTAGGCTGCGGAATGGCTCATCCAAAGTTGCTGGAGAATTGCAGTATTGACAGTAATAAATATTCAGGATTTGCTTTTGGTATGGGTATAGAAAGAATAACGATGCTTAAATACCAGATAAAAGATCTTCGGTTGTTTAGTGAAAATGATGTTAGATTTTTAAAGCAGTTTACGGGTGCGGTATAGTAAAAGGATTTTTTTTATCTTTAGACTATATAAATTTTATATGCCTCTTACAAAAAATAATAATGCAAAAAAATATATTACCAGAATTAGAAAAAAAAATTTAAAGCCTAAGGGAGTTGATACTTTAAAATATTGCGGAACTGTCAAATTCAATGAAGATGCCTTAGTTATTCAGAAAAAATTAAGGAATGAATGGCAATAGGTTCTTATTAGATACGAACATCATCATAAAAATTCCTGATTCAATTGTTGCAGCAACTGCTGTAAAGTCTTGAAATTCCGTTAGTAACTTCTGACAAAGGATTTAAGCCAATCACTGAACTACAAATTGATCTTTATAACCCTAATAAGTAATAATCAGTAATCATGGTTCAGACAATTAATACTATTTGCGTTTGCGGAGCAGGAACAATGGGTAGTGGTATCGCACAGGTATCGGCACAGAGTGGATTCAATACAATTTTGTTTGATGTAAATGAAACTGTTTTAGAAAAAGCCAAAACAGGCATTCAAAAAAATCTTCAATACTTAGTTGATAAAGAAAAAATATCTTCTGAAGAAAAAAAAAATATTTTTCAACGTATAAAATTTGTAAAAGATATTGATGAATGTAAGGCAGATGTAATCATTGAAGCTATTATAGAAAAGGTGAATGCAAAAGTTTCTTTGTTCAATCAACTTGCAGAAATAAATTTAGATAAAACAATTTTTGCAACCAATACATCATCACTTTCTGTTTCTGATATTCAAAAAAATATTTTACACCCGCAAAGAGTTGCCGGCATGCATTTTTTTAATCCCGCTTACTTAATGAAGTTGGTAGAAGTTGTAAAAGGTGAACAAACGGATAATGATGTTGCTCAAATCATTTATGATCTGTGCAAACAAATGCGAAAGTCTCCTGTTATGTGCAAAGATGCGCCGGGCTTTATTGTTAACCGTGTGGCACGGCATTATTATTTGGAAGCAATGAAAATTGTTGAGCAGGGAATTGCAACATTTGAAAACGTAGATGCAATTATGGAAGCATCAGGTTTTAAAATGGGACCCTTCAAACTGATGGATATTATCGGCATGGATATTAATCTTTCTGTATCAGAAAGTATTTATGAAGCTTTTGATAATGCAGAAAGATTTAAACCTTCATCCCTTCAAATTGAAAAAGTAAAAAAGGGTGAGCTTGGTAAAAAGAGCGGTAAAGGATTTTATGAGTATTTTGAACAGTGATATTATGAACCATGATTTGGGTAGATTATCTGAACCATGATTTGGGTAGATTTAATAGATTATTAAAATTAAAAGTTTATCTAATTAAATCAATAATCCCATTAATCTTTTAATCCCATAAATCGTGGTTCAGACAAATTCAGTTCAGACAACTATTCATCTCCTGCTGCTAAGTTTTGAAAGCAAACGCAAAATTTCCAGGTACAGCCAAACAATTGTAACCAGCAAGCCGAATGCTCCATACCATTCCATATATTTTGGTGCACCTGCTTCAGCTCCTTTTTCTATCATGTCAAAATCAAGAATAAGATTGAGCGCTGCAATGGTTACAACAAATAAAGAAAACAAAATTCCGATTGTAGTTCCCTGCGAAAGAAAGGAAACATTGATATTAAACATTCCCAATATCAAAGTAATAAAATAAAAAATAGCTATACCCGCAGTGGCTGTAAAAATTATTGCTTTAAATTTTTGTGTAGCCCTTATGATTTTAAAACTGTATAAAAGATACATGGCAATAGCAGTTCCAAAAGTTAGCCCGACTGCATTCATAATAAGATCAGGCGCTTTTGCCCCAAATGCATCGTTATAAATTGCAGAGATAGCGCCCAAAAACAAACCTTCTAATAAAGCGTATGCAGGCGCCAAAAATGGCGCCCATTCTTTTTTAAAAATTATTATAATGGCAACAATAAGCCCGCCTATTACACCTGTCCATATTAATGGTACAACATTTCCACCTGTGTTAAATTCTTTCCAGGAATAAAAAGCCGTGCCCATTACCATTAAAAACAAAAATCCGAATTTGTTCAACGTTCCCCGTACTGTCATTGCCTGTGAAGGATCGACAGCAATTGTATTTTGAAAATTTTTTTCTGATAAAGCCGGATTACCTGATTTAAATAAGGCCATTTTATTAAAATTTAGATTTTAAAAGTATATAAATTTAAATAATCCTCACAAAAATCATTGTTAACTATTTCATAGAATGTAGAAAAAATAATCCGGCTAAACTTAAGTAATTTGCAATACCTTTTAAGATGAAAACTAAAGAAGAAGTTTTACACGATGTGGTGATAAAATTCGCCGGCGATTCCGGCGATGGGATGCAGTTAACCGGCAGCCAGTTCACTAATAATACTGCATTGCTTGGTATTGACCTGGCAACTTTTCCTGATTTTCCTGCAGAGATAAGAGCGCCGCAAGGTACGCTGCCAGGCGTTTCCGGCTATCAGCTTAGGTTTTCAAGCGACAGAATATTTACTCCGGGTGATGAATGCGATGTGCTGGTAGCAATGAATGCAGCAGCGCTAAAAACAAATTTAAAAGGATTAAAAAGAAATGGAAAGATCATTGCAAATGTAGATGGCTTTGATGCAAAAAATTTGCGGCTTGCCAATTATCCTGATGGTGTGAATCCTTTAGAGAATGGAAGTTTAGAAGGTTACGAAGTGATAAAGCTGGATGTAACAAAAATGACAAGGGAAGCACTGAAGGAATTTGAAATGGGTACAAAAGAAAAAGACCGTGCTAAAAATATGTTTGTGCTTGGTTTTTTATACTGGATGTATAACAGAAGCCTTGATAATACCATTCAATTTTTAAAAGAAAAATTTGGTAAGAAGGAAGATATATTAAACAGCAACATAAAAGTTTTACAGGCCGGTTACAATTTCGGAGATACTACAGAAACTTTTACAACAAGATATTCTGTTGAAAAAGCAAAAATGCCTGCG
Organism: Chitinophagales bacterium; assembly: GCA_025353485.1. GTDB lineage: Bacteria > Bacteroidota > Bacteroidia > Chitinophagales > Chitinophagaceae > Ginsengibacter. Next base: position 27,335 of record JANXQO010000060.1, on the reverse strand, counting down.
GGAACTTATCGCAGCATTATGGGCAACCAGGCGGTTGCGTATGGTTTAATTGCTGCTTCACAAAAAAGTGGGTTACAATTATTCCTGGGTTCTTATCCCATTACACCGGCCAGTGATATTTTGCATGAATTAAGCCGTCATAAAGTTTTTGGAGTAAAAACTTTCCAGGCAGAAGATGAGATCGCTGCGATAACATCAGTAATCGGCGCAGCTTATGGAGGTAGCCTTGGGGTTACTGCTACCAGCGGACCGGGTATGGCATTAAAAGCAGAGGCGATGGGACTTGCGGTAATGCTGGAAATCCCTTTGCTTATTTGTAACATTCAACGTGGTGGCCCTTCTACAGGCTTGCCTACCAAAACCGAACAAAGTGATCTGCTGCAGGCATACTATGGAAGAAATGGCGAATGCCCTATGCCGATAGTTTCCGCATCTACACCCAGTGATTGTTTCAGCGCTGTGTATGAAGCTGTACGAATTGCTGTTCAGCATATGACACCGGTTATATTTTTAAGTGACGGCTACATTGCTAATGGCGCCGAGCCCTGGCGCTTTCCCAAAAGTGATGAACTACCGGCAATTGAAGTAAATTTTAAGAAAGAACTTGGCCATCATGAAGAAATTTTTCAACCTTATTTAAGAGATGAAAAATTAGTTCGTCCCTGGGCTATACCGGGTACGGCAGGATTAGAGCATAGAGTAGGGGGTTTAGAAAAACAAAATATCACAGGCAATATTTCATACGATCCCGAGAACCACCAGCTGATGGTGAAAATAAGACAGGAAAAAGTAGATAAGATTGCTGAATATATTCCTGAACAAAAGTTAGACAATGGTCCTGAAAAAGGAAAAGTATTAGTGCTTGGATGGGGTAGCACTTATGGCGCTATTAAAAGTGCAGTGATAGATTTGTTGGCAGAAGGTCACCAGGTTTCACATGCTCATCTTCGCTATGTACGGCCTTTTCCTAAAAACCTTGGAGACATTCTTAAAACCTTCGATCATGTTTTAATTCCCGAACTTAATAATGGCCAGCTGATAAAAATTATCCGTGACCAATATTTAGTTGATGCCAAGGGATATAACAAAATAATGGGAGTTCCTTTTACAAAGCATGAGATGTTGGAGGAGATAAAGAAGTTGTTATAAAGAATTACATAGACCAGCCACATGAACAGACCATATATAATTTATTCCCTCTCTAAAGAACGAACAACTCAAAAATTTAAGCAAAATAAGGTTGACCAAATAATAGATAGCATTCGTATTTTTCTTGACACCTGCACAACAACAAATATTGAAAACCCTGACTCAATAGAATTGACGGCATATGCAGCTTTTAATAATGATGATCCTGCAGAGTTATTAAATGAAATAATTAATAAAACTACACAACACTTCGGGGAAGGTTATAAAAAACCAATCGCATTTCATTATCAAAGTGGAGAATCCCATTCCACAAGCAAATATTCATGGACACTTGATAAGGACAGATTGCAGGATGCCATTAAATATATAAAAAATATTAGCCCTATGCCTAAATCGAATTTTGGGCCATTGGAATTATTTTTTTCATACAGTTTTAAGTTAACTAATTTTAATCCAAAAAATGAATTAGAAAATCAAGAGCATGCTTCAATATTTTCTATATGGTTTTCCAGAGGCAAGTCATGCTCACCAACAATATTCCTTCCCTTTGAAAATGCTGACAAAGAATTTTGGAATTATATAGACACTTTATCAAAACTTCTTCCTTTCAGACTTGAAGAAAAATATTTAAGGGTTGCGCATGTAAACAAACAAGGAGATGTCAAATCCTTTAAGAAAATCGGACGCACCATTACCATCATTCCTTGATTCTCTCAACCAAATTTTCTTTTAAAACAACTTTGTGATAATACCTGCATATACTTGTTAATCCACATTTATCACACTTAGGTTTTCTTGCAACACAAATATATCTTCCATGCAGTATCAGCCAGTGATGCATTCTTGCAAGAAATTCTTCCGGTGTGTTTTTCACCAATTGCTTTTCCGTTTCCAAAGGTGTTTTGGAATTAGACACCAAACCTATTCTTGCTGAAACCCTGAACACATGCGTATCTACAGCAATGTTTGGCTGTGCATCAATTACAGAAGTAATTACATTAGCGGTCTTTCTTCCAACGCCGGGTAGTTGTGTTAGTTCATCAACCGTCATTGGTATTTCGCCATTAAATTTTTCAACAACCATCTTTGCCATACCAATAAGATGTTTTGTTTTATTGTTTGGGTAAGAAATACTTTTTATCAGTTGAAATAATTCTCCATCATCCGCTTTGTTCAATGCATATACATCAGGATATTTTTCATAAATCGCAGGTGTAGTTAAATTAATTCTTTTATCAGTGCATTGTGCGGAGAGGATCACAGCAACTAACAATTGATATGCTCCGTAATAAATTAATTCAGTTTCCGCATTGGGAGCATGGGTAAGAAAATATTCTATTGTGAATTTGTAGCGTTCCTTTTTCGTCATAAAATAAAACGTCCTGCCGAGGTAAATGGCAGGACGAAAGTAAGTTAATTCTGTAGTTTTGTTTAGTGTGTATGCAATTCAGCTATAGCTTCTTTAGCATGGCGAAAAATTTTCTGCATAGCTTCCTCCCTGGGCTGGAGTTCTAAAACTTCAAGCCTTTTTTGAGCTGAAACAATTACATCATACATTTCCCTTAATGACCAGTCTATTTCCAGTGCAGCCTTTATAGCTGTGGACTTTTCCCGGGAAGTTTCGTTGTACAGGTGTAGTACCAGATCTTCTGGCGTAAAATTGTGCATAGACAAGATTAAATGCTTTTGGGTTAGAAAAAAATATCCAATTCAATTAAATAAACGCTCTTAATAATTAAATATTGTATTCAACAGTAAATTTACTGTTTTACAGTACTTATTATATAAAGATCTTCATTATCTCTTTTCATCATATACTTTTCCCTGGCATATTTCTCTAAAGTGGAAGGATTGGTTTTCAATAGTTCAAGTTCCTGCTTTGTCTCACTTATCTGCTTATCCATATTCTTTTCGCTTTGCTGTAAGGTTCTCAATTCTTTAACTCTTTTCCATTGGGTAGGCAGGTCATTTCTATCAATAAAAACCATCCATGCAATAAAGCAAAGACCTGTGATAAGGTATTTGTTTCGTAACCAGGAGGGAAATCTCATCCATCCCGATAAATATCCGGACTCCAAAGAAGAGGGCTTTTGAGATTCATTATTTTCAGAACGATTTTCCAATATTATTAATTTTTTAAGTCCTCCTTTTAGGGAGGATTCGGGTGGGTTTATTTGCCAAATTTAATTTTTCCTTTTGGATAAACAGCGCTTTCAGCCAACATTTCTTCTATTCTTATTAATTGATTGTATTTCGCAATTCTATCAGTTCTGCTGGCAGATCCGGTTTTTATTTGTCCGCAATTTAATGCAACTGCCAGATCAGCAATTGTAGTGTCTTCTGTTTCACCGCTGCGATGACTCATGATTGTATTATATCCATTTGTTTGTGCGAGCGTAACTGCATTTATAGTTTCAGTTAATGTTCCTATCTGGTTTACTTTTACCAGTAAAGCGTTTGCAATTCCTTTGTCAATCCCTTGTTGCAGGCGGGTTACATTAGTTACAAAAAGGTCATCACCCACAAGCTGAACTTTTTTTCCAACTCTTTCAGTTAGCATTTTCCATCCGTTCCAATCATCTTCTGCCATGCCGTCTTCAATAGAAATTATGGGGTATTGATTTACCCAGCTCTCCCAATAATTTACCAGTTGCTCACTCGTCATTGTTTTGCCATCACTCTTGTGAAAAATATATTTCTGTTCTTTCTCATTCCATAATTCACTGTTGGCCGCATCCATGGCAATTGCAATTTGTGAACCTGTTTTATATCCGGCAGCTTCAATAGCAGTCAGTACAGTTTCAATGGCCTCTTCATTGCTTTGAATGTTTGGGGCAAAGCCACCTTCATCACCAACGTTGGTGCTAAATCCTTTTTTCTTCAATACAGTTTTTAAGGCATGAAAAATATCTACTCCCCATTGTAATCCTTCACTGAAAGACGAAGCGCCAACAGGCATTACCATAAATTCCTGGAAGTCTATTTTATTATCTGCATGAGCGCCACCATTTAAAATATTCATCATTGGTATGGGTAACACTTTTGCATTTGTTCCGCCAATGTAACGATATAAAGGAAGGTTGGCTTCCAGCGCAGCAGCTTTAGCAACCGCCAGACTAACCGACAGCATTGCATTTGCACCAAGCTCACTTTTATTTTCAGTGCCATCCAGTTCAATCATCATCTGGTCAATACCGGTTTGGTCGGCAACATCCCAGCCTTCCAATTTTTCAGCAAGTACTGCATTCACATTTTTTACAGCCTTCAATACACCTTTGCCGCCGTATAATTTTTTATCGTTATCACGAAGTTCAACTGCTTCATGAACTCCTGTACTTGCACCTGATGGAACTGCAGCCCGGCCTAAATGTTCATTCTCGGTTAACACATCTACTTCTACAGTAGGGTTTCCACGACTGTCTAAAATTTGTCTTGCATGTATGCTTGCGATGTAACTCATTTGTTTAATCGTTTATTTATAAATGTGAAATCTCTTTTATGATGCAGAACAGCTACAATAAAAATTTTATTTTGTTCTTCACTTTTAATATATATATATGTTGTATGGGAAAACTCTTAACGATAGAATCCTTATTTCTGCTATAAATTTTCTATGTTCAGTAATTGCTGTTTGTAAATAGTTGAGAGTGTTAAATACTTCCGTTTTAAAATTGTTTGCTGCAGTTTCAGACTGATCAAAATACCATTTAGCAGCCTTTTTTATATCTTCTCCAGCCTTTTGTTCAATGATAATTTTAAAATTCATTTAGAAGGAAATAAAGAAGATTTAATTTCATCCCAATCGTGAAAAATAGCTTTCCCTTCCTGAATATCTTTTAAACGTTGCTCCAGAATAGGTTTATGCCACTCTGGAATATCATCATCGATTTTTAGTAAGCGGTTTATTGCAAATAAAATACGCTCATCATCAGTTTGATTGATAGCTTCAATTATTTTTGATTTATCAATTGCAGACATACAGATTTTTTATTAAAGTTACTTATAACTTCCGGATACTTCCAACCTTGCCGGCAAGATTATTTTGCGCTTAAATTTAATAGGTTGATTTTTGTATTATAGTTTCCTATTCGGACTAATATTGTAAATATGAAGAGAAATATTTTCTTAGCAATTATTTTAGTATTATTTAATTACTCAAACTGCTTTGCGCAACACTGCCCATTTGATGGCACAAGCATTATCATGGTAAACATTTTTTCAACCAATGGAATTTTACAAAAAAGCAATGCCTATGATCTTGTATTGCAGGAAATTGAAAACCCTAACCCTGATACCTGCCAGTATGCAAAAGGTTTATTAAAGATAGATTTTAAACCCGTAACAGAAATGTATAAGCAGAACAAAAATATTCCTGATTATGAAAAAAAAATCAATGTCAATCTAATTAAAAAAGGAGATTTTTATGTACTGCTGAGCATGGCTGAAACGCAGTGTATGCAACCTTCCGGGAATGAATTTACATATTATGATCGAAAATTTTTACTTGTAATTACAAATAAAAAAACGGGAGAATATAAATCAGTTATCATTCCCAAGGATAAAATTTATAGCCTTTGTACAAATTTTAAATGGGATAGGATTAAGCCACTGGAAATTAAAGTTGAAAAGAAAATATAGTATTTCTTAAAGAAGAAATTAGTTGGTGAGACTTCTAAAAACTTCTTCTAAACTATGGCTTTCGCTTTGCAAAGAAACAATATTAAGGTTGTGCTGCCAACTCAATTCCATCAGTTGTTTTCTAACTGATTCAGGGTTTGTAGTTTGTAGTTTGTAGTTAGTAGTTTGTAGTTGTTCGATTTTATCAACTTCTTTTATTTGCTGTAATAATTCCGGCTCGATTGATTCTTTAAACTGAACAATTACAGCATGAGAATTTTTATTTGTTTTTTGCAGGTTGCTTAACTGGTCATCGGCTACAATATTTCCTTTATTAATGATGATAACCCTGTCGCAAATTGCTTCTACTTCCTGTAAAATGTGGGATGAAAAAAGCACTGTTTTATTTTTGCCAAGATTTTTTATTACATCTCTTATCTCTACGATCTGGTTTGGGTCTAAACCACTGGTAGGTTCATCAAGAATTAAAACTTCAGGATCGTGAATAAGTGCTGCTGCCAAACCAACTCTTTGTTTATAACCTTTGCTTAGCTGTCCTATTTTCTTTTTGCTTTCAATAGATAATCCTGTTAGTGCAATTACTTCTTCAATCCTGCTCTTTATATTTTTTATCTGATGAACATGGGCAATGAATTCCAAATATTCTCTAACATACATTTCATAATACAAAGGATTGCCTTCAGGGAGATAACCAATTTTCTTTTTCGTTTCCAGTTTATCACGCTGCACATTTAAGCCGCTTACAAAAGCATCTCCATTATCAGCTTCTAAAAAACCTGTGATGATCTTCATTGTTGTTGATTTTCCTGCACCATTGGGGCCAAGGAAACCTACAACTTCTGCCTTATCTATTTTAAAGGAAATATTATCAATTGCTTTTTGCTGTCCGTAAATTTTTGTGAGGTTTGAAACTTCAATAGACATGCGGTAAAATTAAGGGAATTGATTTTGTTGGTTAGGTAGATAATAAGGTAAAATATTGTATGAATATTATGTCATACTAAATTTACTAAATGAGAATATGATTTAAATTTTTCGTCATCAGTCATAATACTCATGTTTTCTGTAATTGCAGTTGAAATAATGAAGCGATCAAACGGGTCCCGATGATTTTCAATTAAAGGTAATTGCTGGTAATTGTAAATCTGTCTTTCTGTAACAGGTAAAAGATTATACCCATCATGTAGCCACTGCTTTGCTAAAAATTCTACGCCCACTAAAATTTCGGGTAATTTGCCAATCTTCAGCTTTATTGCAATTTCCATCAAACTAAAATGACTAACCCAAATATTATTTAAGGTATTCAGTACCCGATTTTTTCTTGTTTCAGTAAGTTTAGAATTATTCTGTAAAATCCAAATAAAGATGTGTGTATCTGCAAGAATATTCATTACTACATATATTCTTTAAGGTCATCCAAAGGTTCATTAAAATCATCAGGTATGGATATTTTTCCCTGAAGGCTTCCTATAATTCTCTGTGGTTTTATATTGGAAGGCTGATCTTCTTTTTCTAAAAAAGTAACCAGCACAGGAACTGTTTTATTGGTAGGTGCAGGCTCATCAAGTATTACTTGTCCATTTTGGTATGTCCCTTTTATAGCTGTAAGCATACAATAATTTTAATCAAAGATAATTTAAATATAAAGAATCAAATGTGATACTGCAACAACACTAAACAATTTCTGCCTTATCAATTTTTAAAGGAAATATTATCAATTGCTTTTTGCTGTCCGTAAATTTTTATGAGGTTGGAAACTTCAATAGACATGCGGCAAAATTACTTAACTAAAAAGTCTTTAGAATATTTTTGAATAAAGTCAGACTGATTTTTCAAACGAAAGTTCAAAATAAATCTGTATTTGATATCTTTTAAATCAATTCCGCTACTATTCGGCTTTGCCGTAAAATAATTCGTGAGATAGAAAGAGTCCTTTTGATCTTGATTAGGTAGTAAATTTTTTAATATAGCACTTTTATCAGGCGCAGAGGAGTCAACATCTATAACTACTTCATACCATGACTTATTATAAAAAGATTCTAAGCCAACATAATATTCATAATTATTTGTCGTATGATTAATTATCTGGTATGAAAATTTATCAGTTTTATTATAATCAGGTTTGAGATTTATGAATTCTATATCCTCGCTCGTAAGTTTTTGTTTGGTGTCTGACAATTGAAACAGACAACAATACTCCATAAAATAAATCCAGTTACAACTTTAATAGACATGAAATAAAATTAATTATTTGTAGGTGGCTGCGGCGGTCTATTCTGTGGTGGACGTTTTTGCGGAGGTCTTGGTTGCGGCGGTCGCTGTGGACGGTTTTGAGGATTGCCCTGTTGGGGCCCTCTTTGCTGTGGACTTCTTTGTTGTTGATTACCTTGTTGTGGCCCGGCTTGTTGATTACGGTTTTGCGGAGGCCTGGTTTGACTTTGTTGTCCTCTTTCTTTAGCTCTGCGCTTTTGCGTATTTTTTTCTAAAGAACGTAAACTTATTTGCCCTACCACATCAACAAATTCGGGTTCAATTTCTTTTGGCTTGCCGGTAGTTACTTCTACAGTTTCCAGGGCATCAGGTTTTATTCCCTGCCTGTTTTGCGACTGTATTTTTTTAACCTCTTCAATGGAAACAGGATAATGCTTTGTACTTTCCGGCATTGTGTACCACATGATATTTCTGAAAATATCTTTTTTTATAAGGAAGGCTCTGCCTTTTGTAACTTCCAAAACTTCGGCATCATCAGGAAAATATTGCAATGCATCAAGATACGTATCCAGCTCATAATTTAAACAGCATTTTAATCTTCCGCATTGTCCGCTAAGCTTTGTTTGGTTGATGCTTAAATTTTGATAACGTGCTGCCTGTGTGTTCACACTTTTAAAATCTGTTAGCCAGGTTGCGCAACACAATTCTCTTCCACAACTGCCGATGCCGCCAACTTTTCCTGCTTCCTGTCTTGCACCAATCTGCTTCATCTCTACCCTAACCTTAAATTCAGTGGCATAAATTTTTATCAGCTCTCTAAAATCAACCCTGTCATCAGCAATGTAAAAAAAAGTTGCTTTTCTGCCATCAGCCTGTATTTCAACCTCAGCCATTTTCAGATCAACCTTTAATTGCCTTGCCATGGCACGGCTTCTTATCAATACATCTTTTTCACGGGCTTTGGTTTCCTTCCATTTATTTATGTCGTTATCAGTTGCTCTTCTTAAAACTTTTTTAATATCCGGGTTATCTTCTTTTACACCTTTTTTCTTTAACTGCATTCTTACCAATTCGCCGGTTAAACTTATGGTGCCAACATCAAAACCACTAATGCCTTCTACGGCAACAATTTCGCCTTTATCAAAAAGATGTAAGGAATTATTGCGGTAAAAATCTTTGCGGCTGCCCTGATTAAAAGATATTTCCATTATGCGGCAACTGCTTTCAGGATCGCTGAAGGGAAGGTTTGCCAGCCAGTCGTGCACATTCATTCTGTTGCATCCGCCTGTGCTGCAGCCACCATTACTTTTACATCCGCCCGGTTTTCCGCCTGTTGATGTGCTACAACTTGTGCAACTCATATAGCTTACAAATTAAAAGTGCAAAATGAAAAAGGATTATGTAGCCGGCAGATGAATTCTATTAAGCTTCAGTGGCGTCGCACTCTTGTACTGCAAATCTATATTCTGCTTTTTCAAAGTATCGCAAAGGGCGCTGAGGTTGCGCAAAGGGCGCAAAAAACTTTGAGAACTCTGCGGTTCTTTGTGTTGTTTGCGATACTATTTGTAAAACAAAATGCAAGATTGAATTTATAGATTGAGCTATACGGATGTTTTTACTTTGACATACCATATATATGATTGTAATGCCCAATAATGCTATAAAAGTTGAAGTGAGTGACACAACGATGTTGACTGATGCTTAAAAGCTGGTTCAAAAAAATCTTTCTTAAAACGCCGACCTCAAATTCCTTTTCCTCAATTAACCAAAATTAGCGAATTATCCTTAATAATATGAAACAGCCGGATGCAGAGTGCATGGAACAACATTTTTGCATTGGCATTGCGCTCAATATAATAAGTGGCTTTATCAAGCTCTGTAATAATTGCCTGCTGGGCAGAAAGGCTGCAAAGTCTATTTAAACGAATGGCAAAATCTTTTTCCCGTCCGAACCGGTCATCCGGGCGGGCTTTTTCGGGCATGTTGCTGAAAGGCGTTTTAAAATTTGTGCTTTCATCAATCATTCTAACTCTTACTGCCTGCTCCAATAAGTGAATGAAATACCGCAGAAATTGCTTTTGCTTTTCTCTCCCGAGTTTGCTTATTTCATCTATCCATTTTATTTGTGCTGCGGTATTATTTTTTGCGATGGCATTCAGCCATTCTCTTAGCAGGGTTTGCCAATCTTCCTCTGCATGTTGCAGCATTTGTAAACTCTCACGATAGTTTCCGGAACAAACTCCGGCTATTTGTCGTGCTTTATTATTTTCAACTTTGCTTCGTGTAATTAATGCCTCTTCAACTTCATCATCCGTTAATGCAGGAATTTTTACCAATTGTGTTCTTGACAAAATGGTTGGTAGAATAGTGCTTTCATCTTCTGCAACAAAAATAAATAAGGTATCCGGAGGTGGTTCTTCGATTAATTTTAAAAGTTTATTGCCTTCTTTGCCTAAAAATTCAGGCATCCACATGATGAGGATTTTGTACTGGCTCTCGAATCCTTTAAGATTTAATTTATGATTTATATCTTCTACTTCTGCAGCTGTAATATTTCCCTGTTTATTATCTGCCCCAATAAATTGCAGCCAATCGTAAATATTTCCATAAGCGTACCCGCAAACAAATTCTCTCCATTCACTTATATAATCTGTGCTTTTTGGTTTATCACCCGGCTTTCTTGTAATTACAGGATACGAAAAATGTATGTCGGGATGAATTAATTTATCTGCTTTAATGCAGGCGGGACAAGTGCCGCAAGAGTCAAGCCCCCTCCCAACCTCCCCCGGTGGGGGAGGAGAAAGAACTTCTTCAAATAAACCTGGTGATAATTTTTGTTCAGCTTCTTTTGCGGAAGTGCAAACAATGTATTGGGCAAATGCAATAGCAAGAGATAAGGCACCCCTGCCTTCTTTACCTAAAAATAAAAGTGCATGGCTCAACCTGTTTTGCTGCACCATTTGCACCAATTGTTCTTTTACAAGCTGCTGTCCGATTATATCTTTGAATTGCATTGATGCAAATATAAAACAGATGAAGACAAAAAGATTACGGAGATAATTATCACGCAAAGGTGCAAAGAAAGAAAAAGACGCAAAGGTTTTCCTTGCGTCTTTTTCTTATATTTTGTTTGCGGCTTTGCGTGGAATTTTTTAATTTAAATACTTTGTCAATTCTTCACTCATAGGTTTGGTTTTGTTATGAATAACCGTAATGAGTTTGCCATTTTCGTCAAGCAAAAATTTTGTGAAGTTCCATTTTATCGGATCCTTGAAACCTAATTTTTCTGCTTCATCAACGAGGTATTGAAAGATGGGAGCAATGTCATTTCCTTTCACTGAAACCTTATCTGCCATTGGAAATGTTACACCATAATTCTTTGTACAAAATTCTTTGATCTCGGTACTGGTTCCCGGTTCCTGCCCGCCAAAATTGTTTGCAGGAAAGCCCACAATCACCAGCCTGTCTTTATATTTTTCATACAGCTCTTCTAATTGTGCATACTGTGGTGTATTACCACATTTGGAAGCCGTGTTAACGATAAGGATTTTCTTTCCCTTAAATTTTTTAAAATCAATTTTACCGCCATCGAGCGCTTCTACCTTAAACTTATAAATAGTAGTTGTTTTTTTATTAGGCGAAAATGATGTAAGTATTATAACACTAAGTATTAAAAATATCTTTTGCATAAAATTTATTTTTGGATAGTAAAGTTACAGCAACTGCTGATTAGTAGAATAAACTTTTTATTTAGATGCAAATGCTAACGTTGCAAGGCTAATCTTTGTTCCTTCGGTCTTAAATATTTCTGATCCGCAGGCTTCTAAAGTTGCCCCCGTGGTAACAACATCGTCTACCAGCAATATATGTTTGCCTTTAATTTCGTTGGGTTTAATTATTTCAAAACTGCCTTCTACATTTTCCCATCTTTCAGTACGGTGCTTTTTAGTTTGTGTTTCGGTAAAACGTTTTCTTACAACATTGTTATTTATTACCGGCACATTAATTACTTCCGACATGGCGGTACATAATATTGTTGCCTGGTTATAACCTCTTTTAAATTCTTTATCTGCAAATAATGGTAACGGAACCAGTGCATCAATTTTAGTAAAGCGGTTATTATTTAGCAAACTGCTTCCCATCATAGCGCCAAGATATAACCCCACATCTATGTTGCCTTTGTATTTAAATTCATGAATGAGCATTTGTATCAATGTTCCTTTAGCAAAATAAAATTCGCTCATTGCAGCTGTTAAAGCTAACCTTCCCCAAAATATTTTTTCCACAGGATTATTTGCATGCATTGCAAAATTTGTATGGGGCAGATCATTTATGCATTGCAGGCATAACAGGTTATTATCCTCCACCAGGTCACTGCCGCAACCGGTGCAAACATGCGGATAGAAAAGATGGACTAATGGAGAAAGTATGTTTGATTTAAAGTTCAATAGATAATTATTAATGTGAAGTAATAGTGAAACGTCAGACGTCAATCGTGAAATTTCACGTCTCACCTTTCACGTTTCACGATTGCATGCTAATATAATTTAAAATAGATATTGATACAATTCTTCAACCTTTCCTAAAGCTACCACTTCGATATTGAATTTTTGTTTCCCTAAACCTTTGGTGTTGTATTTACTTACAATGATCTTTTCAAAACCCAGTTTCTCTGCTTCAGCAATCCGTTGTTCTATCCTGTTTACTGCCCTGATTTCTCCGCTTAATCCAACTTCTCCTGCAAAGCAAAGATGCATTGGCAATGATACATCCTCATAAGATGAAAGCAAAGCGCTTAGCACGGCAAGATCTATTGAAGGATCTTCAACCTTAAATCCTCCTGCAATATTTATAAAAACATCTTTAACACCGAAATGAAATCCGCCTCTTTTTTCAAGCACGGCCAGCAGGAGTTGTAACCTTCTCAGGTCAAAACCGGTGTTGGTTCGCTGAGGCGTACCATAAACACTTTGAGTAACCAATGCCTGCACTTCAATTAATAAAGGTCTGATCCCTTCAATGGTTGCAGCAATAGCAACACCGCTTAACTGATCTTCTTTTTGTGGTATAAGAATTTCAGATGGATTGCTTACTTCTCTCATTCCATCACCCGTCATTTCATAAATTCCTAATTCTGAAGTTGAACCAAAACGGTTTTTAAGTGTTCGTAAAATGCGGTAAGCATAATTTCTGTCGCCTTCAAATTGCAGAACAGTATCAACCATGTGTTCTAAAATTTTTGGTCCGGCAATGCTGCCATCTTTAGTGATATGACCAATTAAAAAAACAGGGGTATTTGTTTCCTTGGCAAACTTTTGAAACTCTGCTGCACATTCCCTAATCTGCGACACACTACCGGGAGAAGATTCTACATATTGCGATTGCATTGTTTGAATAGAATCTACAATAACCAATTGTGGCTTTAGTTTTTTTATTTCCTGGAAGATGGTTGAAGTATTTGTTTCGGTAAGCAGGTAAAAATTTTCATTTTTAATTTTTAACCTGTCTGCCCTCATCTTAATTTGCTGTTCGCTTTCTTCGCCGCTTATGTAAAGCGAAATAATATTATTAAGTTGTAATGCATCCTGCAAAAACAAAGTTGATTTTCCAATGCCGGGTTCGCCGGCAATAAGCACGAGGCTTCCGGCTACTATACCACCTCCTAAAACACGGTTAAGCTCTGCATCATTTGTGATAATTCTTTTTTCTTCTCCGCTGGTGATCTCACTTAAAGAAATTGTTTTTAATCTTTTATTAGTACCTGAAAATTCTTTCCAGTCATTTTCTTTTTTATCTGTACCCTTCTGAATTACTTCTTCAACAAAAACATTCCATTGATTACACGATGGACATTTGCCAAGCCACTTTGCACTTTCATATCCACAGTTCTGGCAAAAAAATGCTGTCTTTGTTTTACTCATTGTTTTTAATGTAAGGCGTAAAGTAAAGAATGTTTTATTGAAGAATTAAAAAGTAAGATTGGTTTTACTTATGAGCTCCCGAAACCGATGTGAATTTGAAAAAAAAATCTAAACTATTGCAGGAAGTGAAATGCAAAAAGGAATTTTATTTACAAAATTATTGGCTGATATAAATAACCCAAACCTTTTTTAGACGAAAGCAAAAGGGTCAGTATTTCTACTGACCCTTTATACTTACTAACCCATTAAATTCTATTGCTAAATTACAAATTGCATACACATAAACAAATTAATTTTTATCGTTGTGAATAAATTCTTCAATTCTTCTGAAGGTTTCTTATTAGTGATATTCTACCAATATATCTGACAATCAATTAAATATGTATAATTAAGACAGAAAGCTTTAAAAAATTAAAAGAAAATACTAAGCTATATTTGGTTTGCAATATAAACTACTTTATGTTTGGGACAAATTTACAATATGTATAAATTCTTATTCTTTTTGCTTCTTATCAATTATTCATCGCAGGCACAAACAAATATCTCCGGAAAAATTCTTGATAATAAAAACAAACCTCTCTCCGGCATTAGTATCAGTTTAAGAAATACTTATGATGGAACAACAACTGATTCTTTAGGAAGTTATTCATTTAATACCCAGGAAAAAGGTGAGCAAACTTTAGAAGCTTCATCATCAGGGTACAAATCTTTTGAACAAAAAATTAATTTAACCGGAAATCCTGTAACCCTAAATATCTCTTTAAAAGAACTTGTTACAGAATTAAAAGCTGTAGTTATAAGTGCCGGTACATTTGAAGCAAGTGATCAAAAGAGAACTACCGTTTTAAATCCAATAGATATTGTTACTACTGCCAGTGCTAATGCAGATATAACGGCTGCAATAAAAACGTTACCGGGAACACAACAGGTGGGTGAAACCGAAGGGCTATTTGTAAGAGGCGGCACAGCAAGTGAAAGCAAAACATTTATTGACGGCACTCTGGTAAATAATTTTTATTACAGCAGTGAACCGGGCCTTGCACAACGTGGCAGGTTTAATCCTTTTATTTTTAAAGGGACCATTTTTAGTGCAGGAGGATATTCAGCTTTGTATGGACAGGCATTATCAGCTGCATTGATCCTGGAATCTATTGATCTGCCTGAGCAAAGTTCTGCAGATCTCGCTATTTCTTATTTAGCAGTGGGTGCAGGATTACAGAAGCTGGCTAAAAATAAAAAGTCTTCATGGGGAATCTCATACGATTATACTGACTTAACGCTTGCCTTTAAACTGATAAAACAAAAACCTGATTATTTTAATGTTCCTGTATTGCATAACCTGGATGCCAACTTCAGAATTAAAACTTCTAAAACGGGAATGCTCAAATATTATGGCACATTCAGCACTACTAAAGTTGGTTTTAGATATTCAGACATAGATTCAACTGGAATGAAAGATGCATTTAAACTGCATAATATAAATATGTATCACAATTTATCCTGGAAAGAAAAATTAGGGACTGGTCTGAAACTTACAGCCGGATTTTCTTACAGCACTAATAAAGATGAGATAAGCAATGAATTTCAAAATGAAAATAATCAGAAGCAAACGATAAGTAATCCTGTTCTTTTCGCTTTCAAAAATTTTGATGTAGCAACTCATGGCAATTACGCCAATGCAAAAGTTGTTATAGAGAAAAGACTAGGGGGCTTAAGCGCCTTACGGTTTGGAAGTGAGTATAATTATAGCAACGATAAAGCCGATATAATTTTCTACAGTGGCAAAAGTTCTGAATCGGTAAAAGAGAACATAGTATCGGGGTTTGCCGAAACAGATATTTATATTACCAATGATATTGCTGCCAAAATCGGTACACGGGCAGAGCATTCAAGCTTGCTTAATAAATTTAATATTGCTCCCCGGTTATCATTAGCGTATAAATTATCTGATAATACCCAGGCATCCTTTGCTTATGGAATTTTTTACCAGGATCCTGAAAAAAGGTATTTGCCTTCTTTATCTGTTTTGGATTTTGCCAAAGCCACTCATTATATTTTGCAATACCAAAAGCTTACAAGCAAACAAACATTTCGTGCCGAACTTTTTTATAAAAAATACCAGGATCTTTTTAAGACAGCTTATAATACAGGCAAAGAAACTGCAGTAAGCAATAAAGGATATGGTGACGCAAAAGGATTTGAATTTTTCTGGAGAGATAAAAAAACAATAAAGAATGTTGATTACTGGATATCTTATTCTTACCTGGATACCAAAAGAGATTTTTTAAATTATCCTTCGTTGATCGAACCATCGTTCGCTGCAAAACATACTGCCTCGCTGGTTATAAAAAAGTTCGTTACAAAAATTAAAACTCAGTTCAATGCATCCTACACATTTGCTACCGGCAGGCCTTATTATAATATTCGGTTAGATAATATAAACGGCACAAATAAAATTTATCATGCAGGAAGAACCAAAGATTACAATAGCCTCAGCCTTAGCGCTAACTACCTGCCCAATATCGGACAGGCAAAAGCTAAAAGATTTTCGGTAATAGTTTTTTCAGTTAACAATGTGCTGGGTAGTAATAATATTTACAGCTATAACTATTCTTATAACGGGCTAAACAAGCAGGCTGTAACACCACCATCAAAAAGATTTTACTACCTCGGCTGGTTCATAAGCTTTGGTATTGACAGAACAGAAAGCACAATTAATAATTTAATCTTATAAAAAATAAATCATGGAAAATAGAGATCCTGAATTATGGGAGCTGGCGCAAAAGCGTGCAAGCTTTAAACATCATTTGGCAGTGTATATTATTATGAATATCTTTTTTTGGATGGTGTGGTATTTTACAGGTCAGAGATATTCCGGCGGAATGAAATTTCCCTGGCCGGTATGGCCAATGTTCGGATGGGGAATAGGGCTGTTCTTTCATTTTATGGGAGCTTATGTTTATCCAAAAAATAATTCTGTAGAAAGAGAATATCAAAAATTAAAAAACAAACAATAGTAAAACCTAAAAAAATAAATTCTAAATTCTAAATTCTAAATTCTAAAAAATAAAAAAATGAAAAAGACAATTTTATCAGTATTTATTATCAGCTTTTGCTTTATAGCTTTTGCGCAAAGCGATAAATATGCCCCGGCTATGAAGAAAAATATTGCAATGCTCGATTCAGCCATGCAAAAAGGAAACGCAAAAGAACTGGCAAATAATTTTGAAAGAATTGGTGATGCAGAAAAATCACAATGGCTTCCTTATTATTATGCAGCCTATTGCAATATCTTAATTACGTACGATGAAAAAGATAAAACAAAAGTTGACCCTATTGCAGATAAGGCAGAAGAATTAATTATAAAAGCAGAGGCACTTGCAGGAAAAGAAAATTCTGAAATTGATGTAATTAAAAGCATGATTGCGTCAGCGCACATGATGGTTGATCCGCAAAGCAGGTATATGCAATATGGGGCAGGATCATCTTCAAATATTGAAAAAGCAAAAGCGCTTGATCCTACAAACCCACGCCCTGTTTATCTTGAAGGCCAGGCAAAATTATATACACCCCAAGCTTTTGGCGGTGGTAAGGCTGTTGCAAAACCATTGCTCGAAAAAGCGCTTTTAATGTTTGACACTTTTAAACCTGCAAGTGAGTTACATCCAACATGGGGTAAGCCTTCAGTACAATATTTTATAGGCTTGGCAAATAAATAATTCTATATGAATGAAAATGAAAAAATAATGACAGAGGCAGAAAGCCTTTCCATTATTTCCGGTATGATAAACCGTGCAAAAAACCGCTTTAGCGAAACAGGAACATTGTATTTGCTGTGGGGATGGGTGATACTGGTTTGCAGCATAACCCAGTTTGTAGCGATACAATATTTTAATTATCAAAAAAGTTACCAGGTTTGGTTTTTAACATGGCTGGTAGTTATTTATCAATTTATATATCTGGCAAAAAGAAAAAAACGTGAAAAGGTAAAAACCTATACCGGTGAAATAATTGGTTTTGTGTGGTTCACTTTTATGATATGCATTTTTATTATGATGTTCATCCTGGGTAAACAAAAAGTTTACGAAAGCATAAATCCGTTAATATTAGTTTTATATGGAATGCCAACTTTTTTATCGGGGGTAATTTTAAAATTTAAGCCCTTAATTATTGGAGGAATTTGTTGTTGGCTTTTTGCAATAGGTTCTCCGCTTGTTATGTACCAATACCAGTTATTATTATTAGCATGTGCAGTAATTGCAGCATGGATTATTCCCGGATACTTATTACGGGCAAAATTTAAAAAAGAAAATTAATTAGCCATGGAAGAAAATTTTTCAAAAGAAGAAAGCCTTAAGCTTATTAATGAAATGATATTGAAGGCAAAAAATTCTCATTACGAAAGCGGGATAGGGCCGCTGCTGTGGGGGAGTGTAATTTTTGTTTGCAGCATCGTAAGCTTTATACAGCTTGAATATAATATTGATATAGGCTTTGATATATGGTGGCTAACATTTATTGCCGTGGCGCCACAGGTTTACATTACAATAAAAAGTAAAGAGAAAAAAAATTTTAAAGGGTATAATGATACTGCTATGAATTATGTGTGGATGACATTTGCAATAAGCATCGCTTTGCTCATACATTATAATGCACACCTTAATCACTCCGGAGAAAGCGTTCCTTTATTTTTAATACTGTATGGTATTCCTACAATTATCACAGCAGGTATAAAAAATTGTAAGCCCATGCTGTATGGAGGTATTGTTTGCTGGCTGGCAGCAATTATTACAGTTTATACAAATCTTAAAACGGATCTTTTATTGATGGCCCTGTCAGCGCTTTGCGCCTGGTTTATCCCCGGTATAATTTTAAGAAGGAGATATTTAAAATTGTTACAAAAACAATAGCAGCATGGAGTTTAAAGAGCTGGATCCAATTTTACATGCACCCCTGCGCCTTGCAGTAGTTAGTTTATTACTAAGTGTAAAGGAGGCAGAATTTACTTTTATAAAAGAGAAAACAAATGCTACCGCAGGCAATGTGAGTGTACAAATAAGCAAACTTAAAGAGGCTGGTTATATTGAAGTAACAAAACAGTTTAAAAATAATTATCCGCTTACCATTTGTAAAATAACACCTAAAGGAGTTGATGCTTTTGAAAATTATGTAAAGGCTTTACAAAGTTATATGCACCCCGGGGCAAGTTAACCAGTGATGAGTAATGAGTGATGGAGTAATGAGCAATGAGTACATCTCATCAACGATCACTTATCTCTGATAACTTGTCTCTGATCATTTGTCTCTCCGCACTATCCTTCTTCAACAATTTTTTCATCCACAGCATTGGCAACAATAGAAGCGCTTACTTTTTTTAGCGGATTTTTTCGGTTGTCTTCATAAGTCTTTCTGCTGTTAATAATATCTACGCAGGTAAATATTGCAGCCCTGAAAGATCCTTCATCAGCCTGGTTCTTACCCGCAATATCAAAGGCAGTTCCATGATCGGGGCTTGTTCTTATGCCTGAAATTCCTGCTGTGAAATTAACACCTTCACCTGTTGATAAAGATTTAAATGGTATCAATCCCTGGTCATGGTACATCGCCAATACAGCATCAAATTTTTCATACTGTGCCCTGGCAAAAAATGCATCGGCACTAAAAGGTCCAACTACAAGCATATTGCGTTGCTTTGCATCTTTAACAGCAGGTTTAATAATTTCCTCTTCTTCTTTGCCTATCAGTCCTTCATCACCGGCATGCGGATTTAATCCCAATACAGCAATCTTTGGTTTATCAATTCCAAAATCCTGTTGCAGGCTTGTATAAAGAATTTGCAGTTTGCAAGTAATCTTTTCTCTTGTTATGTATTGGCTTATTTCTTTTACAGGTACATGTTCAGTAACCAAACCCACTTTTAAATTTTCTGCGGTTAGCAGCATCAGCACATCTTTTACTGCAAATAGATTTTTAAAAAATGGAGTATGCCCTGTGTGATTAAATTCATCGCTTTGAATATTTTTTTTATGAATTGGAGCTGTAACTAATCCATGAATTTTTCCTTCTTTTAAGGCCTCTGCTGCAATCAGTAAGCTTTTTATTGCATATTTCCCCCCGGTTTCGTTCATAATTCCAGGAGTTATTGATACTTCATCTTCCCAACAATTAAAAACATTTACCTGTTTGTGATTTAGTTTGAACAACTCTTTAATACTTAAAAAATTAAAATTTATATCAGGAATACTTTTGCGATAAAAATTTATAACCTTATTACTTGCAAAAACAACGGGAGTACAAAAATCCAATATTCTTATATCGGATAACGTTTTAATAATAAGTTCAGCACCTATTCCGTTTATATCACCCGAGGTAAAACCAATAACCGGTTTATTTTCAATGATTGGAGTCATTTATAGATATTAATGGGTAAAAATACATTTTATGGTTGAACGTTTTACTTCTTATTGAATTATGAAATAAATAATTAATATTAAAATGCTCATTATATGCCGGTTTGATGGCACATAATTTTTTTCAACATAAACGTTATAGTGTTTAATAAAGTTCTAAAGCCAGATATCTTTTATAAAAACTTTTACATGCTTAAGCTTTTATGCATTATTTTTTTATTCTTCATTAGTTTAAAGCCTTCAACTTTTGAACTAATACAATGCAATTCCTGTTTTAAAAAGATTCATCTCCCAATATCCAAATAATGAAAAAAATATTTTACCTAAAGTATTTAATTGTTTTTACTCTTTTTTTGTTTTACTCAGTTTCTGGTATTGCTCAATGCCCTGGTGGGTATACAAGAGATACTCTCAATTGGGATAATTTAGATTTTTTGCCCAATACCGGTACATATACCAGCCCCACTGCCTGGATAACGTTAGCCCAATCACAAACTCAAAAATTTACTTTAGGTACACAAACAGTTACGGTTACACATAACTACTCAACCACAAACGATCCCGGAGAAAATACTACAAATACTGGTGAAGCTGGAAGTTATGGTAATGGGGCTGATGTTCAGTTTTTAGGGAATGGAGTTATTACTTTTACTTTTCAAACAGCGGTACAAAACGTAAAATTTTCTGTTTATGATATTGACAGAAGTCAGAAAGTAACGATTACAGCATTAAATGGAGTAACAGCCCAGAACATTACAATGGCTAAAATTTCCGGCGCTGTTCTTACAATTGCAGGCAGTGGAACAACTTCTGCATCAGCAACTGCCGCAGCAGCAGTTAATGTTGCAAATACATCAACAGATGGTACAATAAACGTTGATATAGCGGGGCCTGTTACAAGTTTTACTATAACTGTTACTGCAACAACAATTAATGCCGGTGAAGATGGTTCATTTTGGATAGGAGATGTATCTGCATGTAGCTTTGGAACATTTCCGGCTACTTATTGGAACGTATCTAAACCTTATACAGGTATGCCTTCTTATATTTTACTTGTAAGAGATTCTTCAGTTTACTATGCAGACCCGGCAACAGGAAAAGCCAAATTATTATTTACAGACCCTGCCAGATTCAATCTTAATTCGTTAGCCTATGATCCTGTAAGACATTTGGCTTATTATACTTATACACTCACCGGTTCTGGAGGATCGCTTAATCAAAACGATAAAACATTAAAACGATATGATTACGATCTTGACACTTTAGGAAATGTAACTACTAATGTAAATTCATTTAACATACCAACGTATGAAGAAGGCGTTGAGTCCGGGGCTGCAGGTTTTTACAATGGATCATTATATTTAGGAATAGAAGGAGCTGATGCCAGCAGAACTTCTGGGAGGGAACATATTGTATGGAAGCTGGATTTTAATGCATCCTATGCTTTAACTACTGTAAGCCAGGCATTTGGTATGCCATCGGATAATGCAGGCAGTCTTATTTATGATTGGGGTGATATAGTTATTAATAATGGAATACTATATAGTTTAAATGCTGCAACAGGCTTTCTTTCGTTTAATCATTTTAATTTATTAACTGGTACTATAACTAATTTTACACCCTCCCCGGGCACACTATTACCAAGGCAGGCCAGCATTGACTGGACAGGCCAGGTATATAATGTAGGTGGAGTAACCGGATCAACGGAAACTATTGCACCATACAATAATAACGGAACTGTAGGTGCAGCACAAACTGTTACTGTAAATGGAGTGGCTGTAACGGGTAACTGGGGAGACGCAGGGGAAGCTTTTAAACCTAAAACAGATTTCGGGGATGCTCCTGCTTCTTATGATCCTGCTGGATCTGACCCTGCTGTTACAGAAAGAGACACAAGCCTTTACTTAGGGCCTTTAAAACCAGGAATTGAATGGGCTAAAAAAACTTCAAGTGATGCAACCGGTGATGGATCTGAAGAAGACGGTATTAATGGCCTGCCTGTGGTAAACACCGGTGTCCATAATTTTGTAGTACCGGTAAAAGTTTATAATAATTCAGGCAGTAATGCAACTTTAATTGCCTGGTTCGATTACAACAATAATGGTGTTTATGATGCAGGTGAAGGAAAATCATATACTATTCCATCAAGTGCTTCATTGCAAACAATTAATGTTTCCTGGACTTCAATATTAATAGCAATTCCTGTAAATACTTATGGGTTCCTGCGATTGAGAGTAACATCTGCAAGTAATGGTATGACCACTTCAAACCCTACAGGGTATTTTCCTAATGGAGAAGTTGAAGATTTCAGAGTGTTTTCTACTACTGTATTACCTATTAATAAAATTGATTTAAATACAAAGAAAAATAATAATCAATCAGTAGATCTTTCATGGAATATTAATAATGAAGAACAATATATTCAATATGAGTTGCAGAACAGTTACAACCAAACAGACTGGCATACTATAAATATGCAACTGGCATCCGGCACAAGTAAAGCAATGAATTATTTTTTCAATGATACTAACCCTGCATTGCCAATAAATTATTATAGAATAAAAGGCACATCATCAAGTGGTGAAATAAAATATAGTGAAATAAGAAAAGTTGATTTTAAAAATGAGAACTCCTTATTAATAAAGCCTAACCCTGCAAATAGTAAAGCCACGTTAAGTTTAAAATCAATTGTAGAAGGTAGCGTAAAAATAAAAGTATTCGACTTTAAGGGCGCTCAGCTTTTTGAACAAACCGTTAAAGTGAGTAAGGGAATTAATGAAATTTATTTACCAGTTCAAAATTTAAGTAATGGTATATATAAAATAAGTGTGCTTATAAATAATGAAATTCTAAACACAACATTGCAAATAGTGAAATAGATTGTTGCAGGTAATCAACTGCTGATTCTAATTATTTTTTTTGGCAAAGAAATATTTACTTGTATTGTACATAATTTAACCTGTGAAATTGGCAGCCTGAAATTAATTTATCCAATATCCAATCTTTTATGAAAAAACTTTTCCCGGTAATTTTATTTTTTTGTTGCATATTAATCACAACACATTCTTCCGCACAGGAAAAATACAGTAAGGTAAAAATACCTGTTACTTCACCGGCAATTAAACAATTTGCTTTAGACAATCTTGAATTAGATCATTACGGCTACGATGGAAATGCAATGGTAGTAGTTTTGAATACTACCGAAATGAACAGGTTAAGAAATTCACATTATCCATTTGAAATTTTAGTTGATGATGTAGTTGCACATACAATCGAGGTGAACAGCCATCCTGCAAATCGTCAAATTCAAACATCTACAAATGTTGCGTTGCAGGCTCAATGCCAGCAGGTAACTACCATTATTCAAACACCTGCATCTTTTGGTACAGGTGGTTCTTTACGCCTGGGTGCCGGCAGTGGTCCGGGGTATTTTACTTATGCCGAAATGGTAACTAAAATGCAGGCTCTTGTATCTGCTTATCCTGGTTTGGCAAAGCTTGATACTATTGGTTATTCAACCAATGGCAATGTTCTCTATTGTATTAAGATATCAGACAATGTTGCAACTGACGAAGGAGAGCCTGAAGTTTTATACACAGGTTTACAACATGCAAGAGAAGCGATTGCAGGAACAAGTTTAATTTTCTATATGCAGTATCTTCTTGAAAATTATGCAACAGATACAAGGATAAAAGAATTAGTTGATAACAGGGAGTTATATATTCTTCCCTGTATGAACCCTGATGGCTACATTTATAATTACACATCGCCAAACCCAACAAGTGGTGGCGGCTTATGGCGCAAAAACCGAAGGTTAACAGGCGGCGCAGGTAATATTGGTGTTGATCTTAACAGAAATTATAACAGCGACTGGAGTAATTGTGCAGGCGCTTCTGTAAACTGCGGCTCTAATGTAAAAACTGATGAAACATATTATGGCCCATCTGCTTTTTCAGAACCTGAAACGCAAGCCATTCGTGACTTTGTTGAAACAAGGCATTTTGTAAACTCAGTAGACCAGCATTGTTATGGCCCGTATTGCACTTTACCTTATGGCAGACCTTCGTTACATCCTGTAATGAATCATATAGATTCTATGTGGTATGTTGCCATACCGGCCGTTATGGGTTTGTACAGCGGCCATCGTGCAGGTAATAACAGTGAAACAGTAAATTATGAAGTTGCCGGAGGAAATAAAGACTGGATGTTACTTGGCGATATTGGTGTTGGTACAAAAGGGAAAATTTATGGCTTTACAAGCGAAGCAGGAGGAGGAGATTTTTGGGCACCTGTATCACAAATTGTAGAGCTGTGTAAAGGATTATGTTTTCAGGATTTGCAACTGGCATACAATGCCGGTGATTATTTTGATATACAAGACCTGAAAGATATTTCATTGCCTTCATCAACAACCGGCAAGCTAAGTTTTAAATTACTTCGCATAGGCCAGGCTGCTGATCCCGTAACGGTTTCAATTGTTCCTATCGAAAATATTCAATCTGTAGGAACGTCAATTACTACAACACTTACAAATTTTTATGATACTTACACAGATAGCATAAGCTATACACTGCCCACTGGTATGACAGCAGGTCAAAGTATAAAATTTGCATGGAAAGTAACCTCAGGTGGCATAACAACTTATGATACCATTACAAAATTTTATAATCCTGTAGTGTTATTAAGTGATGACATGGAGGGTACCTTTGCTACCAACTGGACTACCACAAGCGATGTTGCAGATAAATGGGCTTACACAACCCTTTCAGCATTTGGCGGAACACACTCTATGACAGAATCTCCGGCAGGAAATTATACTACAAGCACTACCCGAACAGCAACTTATAAAAACTCTTTTGTTTTTACTGATGCAACAGCAGCTTATCTAACTTTTTGGTCAAGGCATCACGCTGAAAATATGCGTGATAAATTACAGGTACAGGTTTCTTTAAATAACAGTACCTGGGTACCTGTTTGCGGTAACAATACCGTGCAGGAAAATAATACTGTAAGCCAAAGTGCCATGAACGGGGAACCTGGTTTAACAGGAATAAGGGATAACTGGACCAAAGAAGTTTATGACTTAAGCGCTTATAAAGCAAATCCGAATGTTTATTTAAGGCTTCAATTTACATCTGATGGAGACCCCGGCGGTTATCTTTTTGAAAAGCAGGATGGATTTTATATTGATAATCTTAAAGTAATAAAAAGTACAACCACTTTATTTGTATTACCAATTCAGTTTGTAAATTTTAATGCCAAGCTTTTAAATAATAACAGCGTAGCCTTAAACTGGGAAGCCACCATAACTAACCAACACGATTATTTTGAAGTTGAAAAATATACTGATTATAATGCTGCCAGTGTAATTGCAAGAGTAGCTACTGCGCCACCTTATAAGGCGTTCGACTATGCACCTCAACCGGGTAATAATTATTATCGCATTAAAGAGGTTAATAAAAATGGCAAAGTAATTTACAGCAATGTGATTAACATCAATTACATGCCGGGTAAATCATCAGTAGTTATGTATCCTAACCCTGCAAAAGATTTTTTGAATATAAAAATAAACAGCAGCAAAGCCGATAATATTGTTGTTCAAATTTCAGATGCTGAAGGCCGGAAGGTGTATGAGCAATCTGCAAAAATAAAAATTGATGAATCTGAATTAAAAATAAATATTAAATCATTGTCTTCACAATTATACTTTTTAAAAATAACCAACAGCAATAATGAATCAATTTATTTTAATAAGTTTTTAAAACAGTAAAACAAAAAAGGATAGAATTTTTTTATGAGGATTTTTATATTACCAGTTTCTCACTTTTAAAAATCCCACGTTCCTGGAATTTCCGTTTAGGATATTGCCGCGGTTATCTACCCAAAGTTTTATTCCTGCTTCATTGGTAATTATAAAAGGGTAAGCGCTGTTATCATTTGCCGTTAATTTACCAATGCTGTACAGCCGGTTATTCATCTGCTTTACAATATTAAATTCTGCTGTGAGATAAAAAGAAGATTGCTGCTCTGCTGCAAAAGTTATATCAGCCAAAATATTTCTGTCGCCGGTTACATCATTCCTGTCTGAAGCATTTGCTCTTACAGGATAATTTCTTTGTTCATCATCATTGTCTTCTCTTTGCACATTTCTTGTCTGCGTTGTTTCAACACTCGCTGCACCGCCTGATGACTGGCGGGTATAAATATTATTGCGTGGCTGTGTGCGCTTTTGTGTATTTGTATAAACAACATCATCATTGTTTTGTTTTAATACAGGAGTTGTTTTGGCAAGATCTTTACCACCCTGTTGTACGTTGGCCCTGTTGCACCCGGCAGCTATGGCTGTTAGTCTGTCTGTCTTTCCCGGATGTGTGAGGCTTTGTTTATAATCAGCCGCAATCTTCATGGCTGCCTGCGCTTCGGCAAGTGTTGCACCCATGCGGCGTAAAACAAAACCAGAGAACTCATCAGCTTCCAGTTCTTTCTCCGGCTGGCTTCCTATATTTTCTAACGTATGACCATTAAGGTGATGACCGATCTCATGCGCCAATATACTTACTGATGCCCACTTATTTCCTGCAGCCGTATTAAGCCGGCTGATAAAATCGGGATTGTATAAAATATATCTTTTGCTTTGATACACTACCGCAGCCGCATTATCAATGTTGGCAGCCATCACTTCAAAATTGGGCTTTAATCCAATCACTTCTATTATTTCTGCTATCATTGTTTTTGCGTCTGATACAGATGTAAAGCTTGCGGGCTTTGTTGTCCATGAAGTAATTTGTGAAGAACAAATATCTCTGGATGTTTGTGCGAAACAATTATTTACCAGCATTGCCAGTGCAATAATTAGGATACGAAATTTCATATTTAAAAATTTTATAGAGCTAATATCGCACATAGAAAAAGGGAAAACATCATGTCTTTTATGTATTAACTTTTCTTCGCATTATGTTTAACGTAATGTTTACAATGAAAGAAAAGAAACCGGCTAACTGATTTT
>JANXQO010000042.1 GCA_025353485.1 Chitinophagales bacterium | reverse complement strand
TAATGCGAAGCATGCGCTGGCATTCTCCTTCATCAACAGGAAGTACCATTTTACCGCCAGGCTTTAGTTGTTCAATTAATTTAGGAGGGATATGCGGTGCTGCTGCCGTTATAACTATTTTATCAAAAGGCGAATAGGTTGGCAAACCTTCAAAGCCATCCCCGTAAAAAAATTTTATGTTGGCATATTTTGATCTGAAAATAAAATTTTTATTTTTTTCATACAATTTTTTTTGCCTCTCTATAGTGAATACCTGTGCTCCCATTTCTGCCAAAATCGTTGCCTGGTAAATACTTCCGGTGCCAATTTCCAAAACTTTATCATATTGCTTAACCTGTAATAACTGTGTTTGATAAGCAACTGTATAAGGCTGCGAAATGGTTTGACCTTCAGCAATCGGAAAAGCCCTGTCTTCATAAGCAATATCCTGCAAAGCCGTGTCTAAAAAAAAATGGCGGGGAATATTCATCATTGCAGTTAAAACATTTTCATCCGTAATTCCTTTTTCTCTTATTGTATCAATCAGTTTTTTTCTCAATCCTTTATGACGATATGTATCTTCATGCTTTCTCATTGGTGCAAGATAAAAATGTAAACTCAACTATTTCCACCTTAGGCACAGCTTTTGCAAATAAAACTCAAAAAAAATATGAAGAAACTATTTACCTCTGCTTTACTTATCTGTAGTTTACTTATTGCCTGTAATAATAACGGGCAAACAACTTCATCATCTTCAGGTAATGATGAAAACAATGGCGCCGGTTCTGATAAAGAAAAAAAAATATCCAAACGTGACCGGAGTATTACCAAAGAAAATTCTTACAACGATATTTTTCTTGACAGCAGCAACCTTGAAAATTTTATTACTTCCAATAAAGTTCCTGATTCTTTATCACGGAGGTTACGAAGTTTTTATAATGCCCGCAATTACCAGTTTGCATGGTTCTCAACCGGGGGATTAACAGAGCAGGCACTTACCTTTTGGAACATTCATAATTACGAAGCATCCACCGGAGACACATCGTTTAAAAATGCAGCGCTTCAAAAAAAGATGGATGGCATAATTGAGGATTCAAACTTTACTGTAAATGCATCTGATAAATCAATGGTAAATACAGAGCTTCTTCTTACAGAAAATTTTATTAGATACACGCTGGGTAATTATGAAAAGGGATATGTAAAACGTAAAGAAATGGAGCGCTTTGTGCCTATAAAAAAAGAAGATCCAATAATCCTCGCCGATTCTTTATTAAACAAAAAACACAAAGACGAAAAATATTTTGAAAATGTAAACAACGCTTATAAATTATTAAAAGATGAATTAAGCAGGTATGTAAATGTTTCTAAAAAGGGAGGCTGGCAGCCAATTACAGGTGATGCCAAACAATTTAGAAAAGGATCTTCATCCCCTGCGATATTGTTATTAAAAAAACGTTTGCAGATATCAGGTTATATGGCTGCCGGCGATACTTCAAAAAATTACAACGATTCTTTAGTACAGGGAATACAACAGGCACAAAAAAGTTTTGGTTATAAACCTGATGGCATTTTAGGGTCATCGCTTTTGAAAGACCTGAATGTTTCTGTAGAAAAAAGAATAGAAAATATTTTAATAAACATGAACCGGATGCGTTGGATGCCCCAGGAACCGGCAGGCAGGCTTATCCTGGTAAATATTCCTGAGTTTGTTCTTCATTTTTTTGATGGGAAAAACAAAGTGTTTGATATGAATGTTGTTGTAGGTAAAGAAGGTCATAATACAATGATGTTTACCGGCAAATTAAGCACCGTAGTATTTAGCCCTTACTGGAATGTACCGCCGAGCATTGTAAAAAAAGAGATAGAGCCATCTATTGCTAAAGATGCAAACTATCTTGAAACACATAATATGGAAAGAACTCCAGATGGGGGTATTCGGCAAAAACCGGGAGGGGATAATTCTCTGGGGAAAGTAAAGTTTTTATTTCCCAACAGTTTTAATATTTATTTTCATGATACGCCTGCCAAAAGTTTATTTAACCAGGATAAGCGTGCCTATAGTCATGGCTGCATAAGACTGAGTGATCCGCAAAAAATGGCAGAATATTTATTAAAAGATAACAGCGCCTGGACAACAGATAAAATTGTAGAAGCAATGAACAGCGGTAATGAAATGTTTGTAAAAGTAAAAGATCCTGTTCCTGTTTTTATTACCTATTACACAGCATGGGTTGATGAAAATGGATTACTGAATTTCAGGGATGATATTTACATGCGTGACGCTGTTGTTATGCAAAAAATGTTTGCTGCAAAATAATTCTACTAAGACCTTGAAGGTTTTTTAAACCTTCAAGGTCTGGTATTCAACTCCTATTTAAATAATTTTGATAGTGTTTGTTTAATTGCAATAGTTTGTATAGAAGAATTTTTATTGCCTTCAAAAATTGTTTTTGCATCCTCCTCCTGTCCGTAAAAATTATTGTTAGCTTTTTCATCAATATCCAATATTGACCCACTAATGCTGATGCCTGCAAATAAACCTTTTGATTTAGAATAAGAATATATTTCAGCATCCATTTTATAATCAGTGCTGGCGCTTGAATTTCTGCCAAAGGGGCCTGCTGTTACTGAAGCATCACCTCCCAAAGTAAAACTTCCTGTCCCAATTTTTTGAAGCGTTTCCCTGTTCTTAAAAATTAATACAAGGTCAATAGATTGCACACCAACCTGGAAACCTATACTACCACCGGTTATAGTTACAAATACAGGATCGCTCCAGGTGCTATCAGTATTTTTTACCATTGCAATTCCCTTTCCTCTTTTACCTGCGATTACAAAGCCTGCATTTAAAAGTTTGGGAACAATGATAATTCCTTCTGTAACATTAAAAAGTTTTTGTGGAATTTTTTCTTTCATTTTACTGAATTCAACCAGCACTTTATTGGCAGCCTGTATTTTATCTCTTTCTTTCTCCTGGCTTTTTACCGGTAAAAAAATAAAAGAAAAAGTTACTGCCAGCAAGTAAAATTTTAGAGTTTTCATAATTATAATTTTAAAATTTATTATCATGTTGTCCAGCTAACTTAGGCTAAAGCCCATCCATAGGGGTTTTCAGAGTTTAACCCCAGGCTTAAGACTGGGGTTATGGAGCCATACTTAATAATGGCTATAGCCACATGAAATAATTTAGTTAGCCAATAATCATTTATTATTCCCATCTACACTGCAATATTTATTCCTTTTACATGCTTAATGAAAATTAATTCAACATAAAATGTTATTTTTCTCCTAAACAATTTCTTATTTTTTTCTTTACTTCAAGCCATTGCTGCCATAAAGTTTTAAAAGATTGCTCTGCCTGCTTTTCCGCTGCAATTGTTTGTGATGTTGCAGGCATATCAGTTTCCTCTAGGATATTAAATACAGAAGCAAACGCATTATTTAACCCGCCAAAGCTTTGCTGATGGCTATTTTGGGGAGATGTTTCCAATGCTGCTGCCTGTGCATCACATGCAGTAAGGTCAGTAAGAGCAGAACCCGTTGCATAAAGTAGTTTTTCTTTTATCTTTTTCCTTAGCTCTTTTAATTCATTTAAAATATTCATTGTTTGTAAGCGATACTGATAACTCATCAATGAAAGTTCATGTTGCTGCTGAATATTTGTTACAGATATTTTTACCCGTGGATCCATTTTCACTGTAAAAGATTCAGAATGTATTTTACCATCAACAGAAAGTTTTGCAGTATATGTTCCCGGCATTACCCAGGGTGATGTTTCTGCAGGTGCTGTATTATTATAGGTAGCACTTATAGGATATGCAGGTGGAATATTTAAGGGCTGATAATGCATATCCCATACAAACCTGTGTGAGCCTGCTTCTGCAGAAATAATTTGTTGTGGCCGTATCCAATACAGCGGAATATTTACATCCGGAATTTTATACATGGTATCTGTGTTGGAATATTTACGAATAATATTTCCTTTTGAATCCAAAATTTCCAGGCTTACACTATTTGCTTTTTCTTTCAAGAAATAATCAATCATTGCTCCATCAGGCGGATTTTCTCCTGCAGGTTCTTCCTGCGGTAACGGAGTATCAGTCCACATATTCCATCTTACTCTATAAGCATTTGCAGGTTTATAAAGTAGAGACAGAGCATGCCCTGTCTCTACAGAAATTAATTGCCTTAACGGTGTCATATTATCTAATATCCAAAAACTTCTTCCATGTGTGCCAATAACAAGATCATCATCTTTAATAATAAGATCACGAATGGATGTTGCAGGCATGTTAAGCCGTAACGATTGCCAATGCTCACCATCATCAAATGATACATATACTGCCCTCTCACTTCCTGCAAATAATAATCCTTTGCGAAGCGGATCTTCTCTTACAACATTTATAGGATCGGCAGGCAAACCAGTTACAATTTCTTTCCATGTTTTGCCTGCATCATTTGTTTTATAAATATGAGGATGCATATCATCCAAACGAATGCGGTTAACTGCCGCATACACCGTGTTCACATCAAAGTGAGATGCATCCATCAATGATACTTTACTCCATGAAGTGATTGCCGGAGGTGTAACATTCTTCCATGTTTTACCGCCATCTTTTGTAATATGTATCAAACCATCATCAGTTCCGCACCAAATTGTATTTATATCTTTTGGTGATGGAGCAACGGTATAAATTACACCACGCCTTGGCATTTTTTTTAATTCATCAGATGTGTAAATGCCAACACTGGCGGGGATATCCCACCCCGTAGCTATCGGGTCCCTTGACAGATCAGGGCTGATGACCTGCCAATTGTTTCCGCCATTCAAAGTTTTAAACAAAACATTTCCTGCATAGAATAAAGTTTTTTTATCAACAGGAGAAAACAGAACAGGCGCTGTTCTTAAAAAACGATACTTACCACTTCTTACTGCTTCCGGTTCGATATTTTGCGTTTGCCCTGTACGTTTATCAAACCTTGAAAGTTTACCTCCATAAATAATATTGGGGTCTAACGGATCGGCGGCTACATAACCATATTCCTGTGCACCTACAGGATGCCATTCATGAAAAGTAATTTGCCCGTCATTTCCTCTTGATGAAATGCCAACCGAACCACTCTCCTGCTGCCCGCTGTAAACATTATAAGGGAAAGCATTGTCGGCACTTACATGATACATTTGTGCAGTTGGCTGATTGTACCAGGATGAAAAAGTTTCTCCGCCATTTACTGTGATAATTGCACCCTGGTCGCTGGCAATTAAAATAATTTTCGGATCATTCGGGTTTATCCATAAGCGGTGATAATCATCACCGCCGGGTGCGCCACGAAAGGCTTTCCAGGTTTTAGCTCCATCAGTTGATCTCCATACAACCACATCGGCACTGTAAACAATATCTTCATTTTCAGGATCTACTTTTATCTCTGCAAAATCTTCTCCTCTTCCCCAGTATCTTTCATCTTTGCTCATCAGCATCCATGATTCTCCTCCATCATTGCTCCTGTAAATACCGCCATGATTTCCGCAATCAACTGTTGCATACAAGCGTTGTGGATCAGAAGGTGCAATGCCAAATCCTATACGTGACAAACCTTCTTTTGTTGTTGGCAATCCTTTCGTTAATTTATTCCATGTGGTTCCTCCATCCGTTGATTTATACAAACCGCTTTCAGTTCCATTCCATTTTCCATTTTCCCACGGGCCCTGCCTGCCTGCCCACATATCAGCATAAATAATATCAGCATTTTTTGGATCAATAGTAACCTGGATGGCTCCTGTATTTTCATCTTTATATAAAACTTTTTCCCATGTTTTTCCTCCATCAGTTGTTCTGTAAATTCCACGTTCAGGGTTTGGGCCATAAGGATGACCGAGCGCTGCTACAAAAACACGATTCTCATTTTTAGGATCAATTGCAAGTCCGCCAATTTGTTGAACATTCTCTAACCCAAGATGGGTCCATGTTTTTCCTGCATCGGATGATCTGTACATTCCGTTACCAACAGAAAGATCAGGACGCTGTAAACCTTCGCCACTGCCAACATACAAAACATTTGGGTTAGACGGGGATACAACCACATCACCAATTGAACCCGTTGACTGATCATCAAAAATGGGAAACCATGTTCTTCCATAATCTGTGGTCTTCCATACACCGCCATTATTTACGCCGATGTAAAATACATTAGGTTGTTGCGGAACGCCAACTGCACCTACAGTCCTTCCACCTCTGTGCGGACCAATCATACGCCACTTCATGCTGTTAAATAATGAAGCATCAAAGGGCTGTGCTGTTGCCAGGATATGAATTTGAGAGAAGAGGATAAAAAAAAGGATATTTTTTTTCATATTGATTGATTGATTTGAAGATGCATGAAGGTAAAGAGAAAATGTTTCGGCAAAACAATTGCATAAAAAAGCTGATTGTTGAAATTAAATTGAATATAAATAACCGTTACCCCAATTTTTTAGCTGGATAAAATAATTTACTGTTACTTCAGGTTTTCTTCAGATTTTAAAACTAATTTGTTGTCTAAATAAAATTATTATGATAAAAAGTATTGCTGTGTTTTTAAGTGTTGCTATATTTTTCTATTCAGCATCAGCGCAAAATAAAACCGAATATAATGTTGTAAAAACATTCCATATTGCAAGTGGCGGTGGTTGGGATTACATTTCAGTAAACGATGGTAAATTATATGTTTCCCATGGCACACAGGTAAATATTCTTGATGAAAAAACAGGTGATTCCATCGGTGTAATCCCTAACACAACAGGTATTCACGGAATTGCTTTTGATAATGATCTTCATAAAGGATATACCAGTAACGGCGGGTTAAATAATGTAACCGTATTTGATCTTACAACAAACCAGTTAATAACTCAAATTGTTACCGGCATAAATCCTGATGCTATAATGTATGACCCTTACACAAAAAAAATAATTACCTGCAATGGGCGCAGCAACGATCTTAGTGTTATTGATACCAAAAGCGATAAGGTAGTTGCAACTGTTGCAGTGGGTGGCAAACCTGAAGAAGCTGTTTCTGATGAAGCTGGAAAATGGTATGTAAACATTGAGGATAAAAATGAAATTGCAGTAGTTAATACAAAAACTTTTACAGTTGAGAATCATTGGTCAATTGCGCCGGGTAATAGCCCGACAGGATTAAAGATTGACACAAAAACTAAAAGATTATTTGCAGGCTGTGATAAATTACTACTGATTATTGATGCTGAAAACGGAAAGGTTGTAGATAAACTTCCCATTGGTGATGGCTGCGATGGTGTTGCTTTTGATGAGAAAAACAAACTTATCTTCACCTCAAACGGAGATGGAACAATAACGGTAGTAAAAGAAAAATCTGCCAATGAATTTAAAGTAATAGAAACTGTTACAACAAAACCAGGTGCCAGAACAATTGCACTTGATGAAAAAAATCATACACTGTTTTTACCCGCTGCTGAATACGAACCTGCCGATCCGCAAAACCCAAAAGCAAGACGCAAAATTACTCCCGGCACCTTCCAGGTATTGGTGGTAAAGAAGAATTAAAGCATCCAGATTTTTTTACAATACATTCTTTTAAACAAGATTGTGGAAGATGAAATAGGTATGCTTCTTGTTAACTAATAAAATCAGAAACATAATGAATCAGATATGAAAAAATTAAGATTGCTTGTTATAATAATGTTGCTCTCACCGGTTATTGCCTTTTCTCAAAAGGATACACTTGTAAAAAAACTGGATAGTTTAAATATAAAAGAAACGAAAGAAGATAAGGGCAATAATATAAATAATATTACAACAAGCGCCTACAACGATTCAACCAAATTTACTTTTCGCAATTATTTTGTTTTATTAGGCAATGACTTTAAGCAGCAGGTAACCTATCCATTTCATGCAACAAAAAAAGACTGGAAAAATGTTGCCATATTTGGCGCTGTTACAGCCGGAGTTGCATTTACTGATGAATCGGTAAGCAAATATTTTATTGGTCTCGCCAACCGGAATAAACCAATTTCATCTGCCAGTAATTTTATAACAAGATTTGGAGGATTGTATGAAGTGTACACTATAGCTGCACTTACTTCTTATGGATTTATTTTTAAAAATGAAAAAATAAAATCAACAGCCTTCCTTGCAACACAATCATATTTAATTGCAGGTGCAATAGAAGCTACATTAAAATATTTAACCAGCAGGCAACGCCCCGATTATATTGACCCTAAAACCAATGTAGCGGATCCGGTTTTTCATGGGCCGTTTTATAAATTTTCTAAACAAACTACAGGAAAATCAAATTCATCTTTCCCTTCCGGCCATACAACTGCAGTGTTTGCAGCGGCTACCGTATATGCCATGGAATACAGGAATCATCCGTGGGTACCAATTTTTGCTTACAGCTTTGCAACGTTGGTTGGGATAAGCAGGATAACGGAAGCCAAACATTGGCCAACAGATGTTTTGGTGGGAGCGGCCTTAGGTATTCTAAGTGGCAGGCAGGTAGTTAATAATTATCACCGTTACATGAAAATTAAAGAACCGGAAAGGCCGGCAAGGAAAAAGAAAGGAAATTTATCTTTCAACATTCAGCCATTATATGGAAAACTGTTACCCGGCCTAACTTATAGCTTTTATTAATTATGGATACGCCGACACAGGAGACAAAGAAAAAAGTAAAAGGTATCACGCTGGGGCTCGTAATTGCTATCGCTATCTTTTTAATAACAGTTTTTATTTTTTGGCGTATCACTGATGAAATCGTTCTGGAAAAAGAAGGCTCATTTGATGATGCAGTATATAAAATGCTTTCACAATATACAAACCCGGCAACAACCCATGTTATGTTGCTAATCACATTTTTTGGGTCTACTAAATTTCTTTTACCGGCTTATATTTTGCTTGCAGCATTTTTTTTCTTTTATAATCACAACAGGCTGCATTCACTTAGTGTAGCAGCAGTAGGGTTAAGCAGTATAGGATTACTTTTTTTATTAAAAGATATTTTTCACAGGCATCGTCCTTTACAACCTCTTACGCCAAATGTTATTGGCTATAGTTATCCAAGCGGACATTCGTTTTCATCATTTACTTTTTTTGGATTGCTTACTTATATCATTTGGAAAACAAATATTTCAATTTTCTGGAAATGGGTATTATCGGTGTTTTTTATTTTAGGTGCAGTCTGTATTGCCTTAAGCAGAGTTTATCTGCATGTACACTTTGCAAGCGATGTTGTTGCCGGATTTTGTTTAAGCATTATCTGGCTAAGTATTTCTTTATGGATATTACTTACAATACAAAGATCAAAAAAATTACAGCTGTTATAAATTATTATCAAACTGCAGCTTTTCTTCAGTAGATTTTTTAAATGTTTTTCCGAAATGATAAGCAACGCCTAAATAAATTATTCTTGCATCACGTCTGCCGATAGCTGTTTGTTTTAAAAAAGAAGTATTCACTTCTCTTTTTTCCCGTAATGTTTTAAACAGATCTGACCCGGTGAGGGTAACTGATAATTTCTTTTTAAAAAAATCCTGCCTAACCCCGGTGTTAAATACAAAGGTGCCATACGATTTTCCCTGTGGTGTTAACCGTGCAGATCGGTAGTTGCTGCTTACCTGCAGTATCAAATTTTTTGTAATGATAAATGTACTGTTGAAATTAAGACTCATTGATACAACTGATTTGTTAGCGGTATAACCAAGATTTGCTGCATCAATTGTATTATAAAAAAAATTAGCGCTAAGATTTGCTGAAACGAATTTGGCAGGCTTTGCAGAAAAAATAAGTTCTAATCCTGCTGATTTATCGTTTAATAAATTCTGTTGAGTAGTAAGAAAAGTAGAGTCATTTAATTTTGAAATAACCTGTGTAAAACCATTTTGTTTATACCTGTAATACAGGCTTGGCACAAAAGAATATTTGTCGTTTTGTCATTTGTAGCCAAACTCAATTGAGTTAATTATCTCAGGCAATAACTTTGGATTGCCGGCTCGTAAATTTCTGGGATCAGCATATTCAGGAAAGGGATTTAGATCGTCAGCTTCGGGGCGGCGTACACGCCTGCTGTAATTTAACTGGATATCACCATTTGTAACTTTATATGCAAAATGAATAGTGGGATAAAATTTAAAATAGCTGTTGCTTAGGGATGAATCCTTACTCACCAGGTTTGCTATTATGTTGGTTTGCTCCCCCCGTAACCCAAGCGAGTAGCCAAATGCGCCATAGCTACGCTGATAAGTGCCATAAAGGGCATTTAGCTTTTGCTCATAAATAAATTTATTCGATTTCAAAATATCTTTTAAAAATTTTTGTTGCGTTGCATCAAAATATTCTCCATAAAAAACAGGATCCTGCTTGCTGAAAGATCCATCATATCCTAGTTCCATTTTTGAATTTTCTGATAAAGGATTTGAATAATCAACAGTAATATGATCTTCCCTGCTTGTTTGTTTAATTAATGTATTATCAAATGTAGTTGCAGCCGCAGGGAAATTATTTTTATTGGTAAAATGATTATCCTCCAATTCATCTGATACTGCTTTATTATATTCAACCCTTATCTCATGATCTTCTTTTTTAAAGTTGTGTTGCCAAAAAATGGTAGCATCTTTTTCTATCTCATATTCCGGATCATATCGTAATCTGTCGTATTGCTGCGTGAGTACATGAGTATTGCTGTAGTAAAATTTATTCGCTACATCATTTTTTGTAAGATCACGGTGAGAGTAATTGCCTGATAAGCCAATACTATTGTGCTCATCTATTTTATATTCAGAACCTGCAGATACAATATGAGAAAGGGGTTTGGCCGGAGAAACATTTTGTTCAGTATAAAAAAGAGTAGTGTTACCTAAACCATCCAGCTCTTCCCTGTTAATATTGTTTATCCTTCGTCTGCTATCTTTACGAATACTATACGTTCCGAATAAATTTAATTTTTCTGTTCTGTAATTTAGATTCACGCTTCCGTTGTAACGATTATTGTTACCGGCATTCCCAACCAGCGTTCCATTCCATCCGCCTTTTGTATTTTTTTTCATCACAATGTTTATGATACCGGCTGTGCCATCAGGCCTGAAGCGTGCAGAAGGATTGGTTATTACTTCAATACGCTCAATAGAATTGGCAGGCAATTGCTGCAATACTTCTGCTCTCGATTTTCCCATTAATGGTGATGGTTTACCATTAATAAGGATCATCACTTCCGATGAACCTCTTAAGCTTACACCTCCATCAATATCTACTTCTACGGAAGGAACATTTTTTAAAATATCAGATGCAGAACCACTCTGCGCCATTATATCCTGACCTACGTTATAAATTTTTCTGTCAATAGAAGTATTAAGTAAAGACGTTTTTGAAGTAACTACAACTTCATTAAGGCTGGTTGAAAGAGAAGAGATAAGGATAGTTCCTGCATTGATCTTTTGCTGATTTGAAACGGTTAGCGGAGTCTTTACTTTTTCATATCCAATAAAGGTGCAGAGCAAAACGTAGTTGCCGTTACTTACATTTTCAAGATTAAATTTTCCCCTTTTATCAGTAGCGGTTGCTTTAATAACAGCACTGTCTGCGGCATTCAATAATTGTACATTCGCAAACTCAAGTGGCGCTTTAGATCTTCCATCCTGTACTATACCTGAAATTATTGTACCCTGCTGCTGAGCAAATGAAAAGATTGACAGGGATAACACAGCAACAGAGAAAAGTATTTTTTTAAAATCCATTCCAAATATTTTTGCAAAGCTGCTTTATAATTTTGAAGAAATTTTGTAGAAAATATTTGATTTTTATTTTATAACTAATTTCACAGGTATTCCTATGGTTTTTAAAATACCCGTAAGAACAGAGGTCCAGATAAGGTTGAAAAAATTTCGATGATGACCGCGTTCAACAGTAAAATCCGGCTGGCGTAATTCTTTTCCTTTTGGATTTTCATTTTTTATTAAAAGAACATTTGCAAAAAAGCTTGTGAAGGTTTTACTTTTTAATTTTCCAGGTTCTTCCTTATCTTTTTTAAGAGGAGTAATATGGAGATTATTGTACTGCAGGGCAATGTTACTGCTTGTATTAAAATTATTTCCGCGAATATGCATTTTTACATGCTGAATTTGGCCGGATTTTACGCTGAACAACCCGAGTGGTTCTGCAATTTTATTTACTGTGATTTTATCCAGTGTATCCATTGTAACATCTGCTGTAAATTCTCCGGTACGGTATTTTGAAAGATCGAAAGTAAACTTTGCAATCATGGGCACATGATGCATAAATAAGGTATTTCCCGAAAAATCAGCAACTGGATGAAGTTTTATTTCGGCAGGAATATTTGATATATGATTTATCCGGCCTTTAATATTTTCGAAATATGCAATGCCGCTTTGTGCAGATAATGGATTGTACTCTTCGTATGAAAGGTTTACATTATTAATATCAAGCCTTTCAACAGATATCTTAAAAGGCACTGTCATCAGCAGCTGATGAGGAAAATTATTCATACTTACATCCTGGCTCGACGGTACAGACCTGTCAAGAAAATCGCTAAATAATCCTCCCGATATTTCAATATGTTTGGAACCTAATTTTTCATTATTAATTATTGCAAGCCAGTCAATATCATTTAAAATAACTTTTGAAAATTTAAAATGATACATATCCTGCCTGTACTTTAATTTACTCTCAAATTGCTCATGGGTAACCCTGGGCACATACTCAACATCGTGTGCTGTAATTGTATGTTGTTCTCCTGAAATTGAAATATCTCCTATCTTAAAAAAATATAAACTGTCAGCTGTAGGCATGCTGTAATTATTAGTTCGTATAGTTGTATGTTTTGCAAAAAGAAACCTGGTTTTATCATGTTTAGTAGATGAATCTATCAACAGATCATTTACTAAAATAGAAACAGCTTTAAATTTTGAAGTCTTATTTTTTATCATGTCGTGATTAGTGAATGTCGCATTTGTAACATCTATTTTTTTTATGTCTATCTTTTTCAGTTGCCCCTTTACTCTTTCATAAAAAGATAAGCTGTCATTATGCTCACGCTGTGCTTCATTGTACGAACGTTTTTTATGATATACATTAATCACAGGATCTGTTATATTAATGCCTGTTATCTCTATCCTGTTTTTATGCAGCAGGTCATCTATTCCTATTCCATCAATATGTAATGTTGAAAAATGAAATGTAAAAATATCATCGGGTAATAATTGCAAGCTATCAAGATGATGCATTGCAGCCGAATCAATCCTGATAAAAGAATTTGTGATATCGAGTTTTGAATCTAAAATATCCGGCTCTAATTTATCAATAGATAAAACATATAAGCCATTGGAACCATCTTTTACAATTTGCTGGAGTTTTGCAATAATTGATGGACGAAGGTCAATTATGCTCTTTTCTTTTGAAGTATCAGGCTTAAAATCCTTTGTTTTTAAAAACCCAAAACGCAGATACAGATAGCCGCCAATAATTATAAGAAATAATACGACACCTGCGATCAATAATTTATTTCTCATTAAATATTCTTAAACAAATATTGAACCATTTAATAAAATGCAGTTTGATAATCCCGGTAGCTGTGTATGGAAATATTATTGAAAGTGATCAACCTAAAATTTTTACGCCAACATCCGCAAGCATATTGATTGCCTGCTGTGTAACGTACCATGCCCGCAGGCTTTTCCCTTTTCGCTCAATAGTATGGCTTGCAATTAAGCCACGGTTTATTAATGTTATAACAGAACCTTTAACATCCTGTGGCCCAAATAAAATTCCTTTGTTTTGTTTGTCACAGGCAATTTGCAATGTTTGTATCATCAGTGGACTTAACGGCCGCTGAGTTGTTTTTTTAAAATGATCTTTAGGAAAAAAAAGCAAATTATTTAAATTCTTAGTAATTATCATTTTCGTAAGGTAGCGTACTTTATCGCCTGTAACGAATATCGTTTATCCTTATATATTGGACACGTCATTGCGAGGAGCCGGGCAGTTTCTCAATTAAAACAAATCCAGCGGCGACGAAGCAATCTCCCTAATGCGGATTATTATTTACGAAACAACTTTATTATAAGATTGCCACGTAAACATGCCGGATACTTTTAAATAATAACATATCATAACAGTCATGTTTACCCGCAATGACGTAGAGGTGGAAATAAGAAAGTTATAAAGAAAAATTTAATCTATAAAAAGTATTGAAAAATAAAATAGAACTACTTCAACTTTTTGATTCCTTATTTCATGATTACATTTGTCCTCATAAAAAACCTGCTCTTCGTACATGAAAATGAAGCTTCCTCTTATTAAATATATCCTCATTGCGGTTGTTTTGTATTGTTTGCTTCCCTTCGGTGTTATAGCTCAAAAAACAAATGTTACCATCAGAATTATAAATGCTAAAAAAGAACCTTTGTCTTTTGCAACGGTTACTGTTACATCAGTTAAAGACAGTACCCAAATCTTTAATATGGTTTCTGACAGTAGCGGTACTGTTGTGTTTAACCTGGCTCATGAGCAATATCTCGTTGCTGTATCATCCGTAAATTATGCGCCTTTCAAAAAAGGGATCACTGTAAAAACTGCTCATCCTTTTTTTACGTTTACTACAGATGTTGTTTCCAGATTATTACAGGGTATAAATATTATTTCATCTCGTCCTGTAATGCGGCAGGAAGATGATAAGACAATTGTTGATCCTGAAAACCTTGCTGCAAGCTCTACCAATGCATACGAGATATTAGAAAAAACACCAGGGTTATTTGTTGACCAGGATGGAAATATTTATATCAGCAGCACCACACCGGCAACAGTTTACATTAATGGGCGTGAACAAAAAATGAGCGCTGCTGATATTGCTACCATGCTTAAAAATTTGCCGCCAAATTCAATATCAAATATTGAAATATTAAGAACACCTTCTGCAAAATATGATGCATCAGGGAGTGGAGGTATTGTAAATATTATTTTAAAAAAAGGCGTAAAGATCGGGCTTACAGGAAGTGTAACGCTTGGAGGTAACCAGGGAAAATATGGAAAACAATTTATTGGCCTTGATCTAAATAATAATAATGGTAAAATAACTACTTATCTAAATATGCAGGTAAGTCATCTTAACAACTCGGAGGAAATAGGAACAAACAGATTATTTGCTGCTGATTCATTGCTCAATCAAAACGCCATTACTCTATATCATAGAAACAATTATTATGTTGGTTTCGGACTAAATTCTTCAGTAAATAAAAAATGGGATCTGAGTTATGATGGAAGAATAAACTACAGCGATTTTATTAACACCACCAATAATCTTTCGAAGATAAAAAAGGTAAGTAATAATTATCCCATCATAAATAACACTTCCGAGGTTACCAACAAGGGTAATGATTTTAATCTTAGTCAGGGAGTAACTGCAAAATATAAAATAGACAGTACAGGTTCAGAATGGAGCACGGATATTTCTTACAATTATTCGCCAACAAATTCTGATCAGCGTTTTGTAAGCACATTCATCTTTCCGGTTTTTCCCGCAAGCGGTGGTGATGGAAAATTAAAAACACATCTTAATTTTTTCTCTGCACAAACCAATCTTTTGTACAAGCTCCCTAAAAAACTTACTATAGAAACAGGTTTAAAAACTTCCATTGTCAACTTTAATAATACAAGTGATTATTTTAGAGAAAGCAGTGGCAGCAGGGTAAAAGATACAAGACGTACAAGCGCTTACAGGTACAATGAAAGTATTACTGCAGCTTACCTGCAGACATCAAAAACAATTTCAGGAATTGTATTTAAAGCCGGAGCAAGGCTTGAGAATACAAACATGAAAGGCAATCAAACTATACCCAACGATACTTCATTCAACATTCACCGTACTGATCTTTTTCCATACGTTTACATCAGCCGAAACATAATGAAGATTATGGGTTATGAACTCAGGGCCTATCTTGTTTATCGCCGTACCATAAGCCGGCCGGGTTATCAATTGCTAAATCCATCACAACGATATATAGATCCATATCTTTTTGAAACAGGTAACCCTTCACTTCGACCGCAGTTCACACAAAATTATGAAGCCAATATTTCTGTAGATGAACGGCCCATACTTGCCATTGGTGTAAACGATACAAAAGATATTTTTACAAATGTTGTTTACCAGGCAGACA
This sequence comes from Chitinophagales bacterium, assembly GCA_025353485.1. Taxonomy (GTDB): domain Bacteria; phylum Bacteroidota; class Bacteroidia; order Chitinophagales; family Chitinophagaceae; genus Ginsengibacter. The sequence goes on along the minus strand of JANXQO010000042.1, from coordinate 5,602 downwards.
GTAACCGCAGCGTTAGTTACAGAACGTATGATAATCTTGGTAAGAATAAAGAAATTTATTTTAGAGGTTTAGGCGCAATACCACCAGGCAGAAAATATTTTATTGTAGCAGGTTTACAATACAACCATAATTTTTATCAGGGATTGTATGAAGGAAAGCCGCTGTTATTTAAAAAAGGAAGCTGGACAATATTTACTTATCAAACATTAAAGCTTACACCAACAACACAACTTACATTAAATGGATTTGCACGCTTTAAAGGTCAATTGCAATTTTATGAACTCAGTTCCTTTGGCGCATTAAATTTTAGTGTTACACAACAGACGATGAAAAGAAAATTGGTGATAAGTGCAAGCGTAAATGATATTTTTTTAACCAACCGAAATAATTTCACCATTCAACAGGGAAGCCTGAGTGCAAGCGGTTTTCGCAATTCTGATACCCGGCGTTTTGGATTAAATTTTCGCTATAACTTTGGCTTTAGAAAAAAGGAAGACAACAATCTTTTCAATATTGATTCTCCTGAAAAAAATAATTAAAAAGCCCCCTGTCCCCCGACGGGGAACTTAGATTATTGCTTCCTTTATTATTTTATAGCTCCATTAAAAATTAATGAACTTTACACAACTTTATCCATAATAAAAACCCTTATCAAATTTTGATAAGGGTTTTATTTTTTTAAATTTTTTAAATTTTAGATTCCACTTTTACCCTTCTATAGATTACTGTGGCAGGCGGATTAAGACTTATTTTTTGTAATGAATCCAGCCCCGCGGTAGGAAATTTGGTATCCGGGCTCCATGACGTCATTAATGCACTTTTTAAAGTAGGAAAGAGATCATAGGATATGCAATTGAATTTCATATCTCCGCCACCAGGTGTCAATACAATTGAATTGCCCCAAGCTACCTGCTTAGTTAGATTATTATCCATTGCTGATTTAATAAATGGCCCCCAATGATTTTTTTCTATGGCAATAAATTCGGTTGGGTTTGATGAATTATGGTAGTTCATTACAACATAATTAAAGTCTTTGGCAGGAATTGCCTTAGTTGCTTGCTCCCAGCTGCCACTACTGAAATAAATATTACTTGTTACTTTACTTATTGAATTGGTTTCCATTTGTGCCAAAGGGATTTTTGGATAAAGAGCAGTGGCATTCCACACATCGTCCAAATTTCCATCAATATCCTTATAGGTATTTATGAAAAGGAAATTAGATGAATTTTGAATGTCATACCCACCTACTTTTTGAAAAAGCCCCCAAAATGTTAAGGTTCCTTTGCCTATTGCTTTCCTTGCAACATTGCTCCAATAGGTAGTTTCACGTTTAATAAATTCATCAACTTTATCCGGAGCTACCTGCCGGTATTGATAAGTTGTAATTTCCTGTGCTTTTAAGGATTTACTGCAACATAGAATAAGGGCCATAAAAAAATGGTGCTAATCAATTTTCCGAAGGAAATTTTTGTTTTCATTTTTTGAACATTTAATTATGAATTATAAAATAAATGATGTTTGCCGGGCAAATAAAAAAACTTTTTAAATTATCAATAATAGTTTACTTATTAAACTTAACAACCCTGAAAAACCCTCCGCAATGCAGAGGGTTTCAGGTTAACTTATTGATGTATTATTTAGAACTTAATTCCTTATGAAAAAATAAAAGTTCTGACCAGGAGTGATCTACCATGTTCCGAATTGCCTTTACATAATCATCCCATGCAGTATCCCCATTGGATGTTTTATAACGCTCCTTAAAAGGTTTGCGAAATCCAGTATTTCTCTCTTTTAAGCCTTGTTTATACCTTGTTACAAATGTGTATTGTTGTGGACCTGAAGAACTGACCTCATATACAGCAACTGTTTGCTCGCCGTTCTCCCAGGCCTTCTTAATTTTTTTTATCAGATCTTCCATTTCATCTGTATAACCGGGTTTAGGAAAAACATGGTTTATTGCAATTTTATCTGTAAACTCTGTTAAAGCAATGGTACTTAAATCAGCACGATATAAACTATACATACTCGATCCCCTATCGGTTAACAAAGGAGCAATATTCATATTCCAATCATCCTGATGAGCTTTGCCAAGGTCGCCTCTAGTATCAAGGTCATCCCAACTCATTGGTCCTTCTGTAATATGGTAGCCGCCTGCATCCGGGCCGGATTCAATTGAGAATACTCTCCATTTCCAGGTGCCGGTATGATACTTTTGCGAATGGGCAGCTAATGCTTTTTCAAAAGCAGCAACTTTATCTCCCTTGGGAAATAAACGACTTGCGTTAACAACATTTTTTTCCTGTGCAAAGGAAAAAAATGGTAGTGCTAAAAGCACTAAGATTAATTTTCTCATACTGTGTAAATTTAGTTTAGTGAATAAAAATTATTTAATCAGGTGTTTATTCACGTTTAGCGTTCTTATGAGGACGTAGTGTATCTTTTAAGAACAGGCTGGCCAATCAATCCCTTGATCTTACCAACAAGTTCTTTATACTTTCCGCTGGATTCATAAGCATCTGCATCGGCTTTGTTTTGCCAAACAGTAAGTGAAATATATTCGGTGGAGTCCATGGGTTCAAGCAGCATAACATTTACATAGCCGCTTTGCTTTTTTAATTCAGGAACAACTTCCTGGTTATAAACTTTTTTTACTTCTTCCGATTGATCGGGAGATACATTGAAGTGTGTTAATCGTACTATCATATAACTTTTTTAAATGATTAAAAAAAGTTTTCACGGCAGCGAAAAGATATAGTATTACACAGGATGGGATTGCATAAGTACAAAGAAAAAATGAGTAGACCAAAAAATATCCTGATTTTACATTTCATGAGATTTAGCAATTGGTTTTCCGGCAAGATATTTTTTCCAGGGTTCCCAATAATGACTGTGCCAACCATTGCCAATACTTTCAGCGTGCTCATCAGGAATATTTGCATGGGTGGTATGCAATACAACATTCTCTCCTTTGGGTTCAAGGCTAATGATAAATATTGAATCTGTATCATCTTTGTTCCAACTATTTGCACGCCATGTTTGTACAATTAATTTGTCTTTTACCAATTGCAAATTTTTTCCCGTTATGTATCCATCATGGGCAGAATAAGTTCCTCCTTCTTTGGAAGAAATTTTTGCCGGAGCACCGGTTGCCACAGAATGTTTTTTTGTATTCATATACAGATCATACAGATCTTTTGGAGAAGTATTTTTAAACACAACTTTTTGCACGATAGTTTTTGGCATGGTAATATTATTTTTGTTTTGTGTATAAAAAAAAATAATTGTCTTACTATACTAATAGTAAGCGGTGGAGACACCGGCCACGGCGGCCTTCAGCGGTTGGTGTCTTCATCAACCACAACATGGAAATAAAAATAATTACCAGGCTGTCCCGGTCTTTCAATTATTTCAACGTTTCTTCAAGCCATTTAAAATATTCATGCTGCCACACCATAGCATTTTCAGCGCTAAGTACCCAATGGTTTTCATCCGGCAGATACAATAATTTACTTTTTATTCCTCTTAACTGTGCAGCTTTAAAAGCCTGTAATCCTTGCTCAACAGGCACTCTGTAATCTTTACCGCCCTGAACGATCATAATTGGTGTATTCCATTTATCTACAAAGTCACTTGGGTTTTGGCTGAATGATTTTTGTGCCACCTTATTTTTTTTCTCCCAATAAGCGCCACCTTTTTCCCAATATTCAAACCACATTTCATCTGTTGTACCAAACTCACTTCGCATATCAAATACACCATCGTGAGCAATAAAAGTTTTAAACCTTCCATTGTGTAATGCCTCAAGCATAAAAACAGAATATCCTCCGTAACTGGCGCCTACACATCCTCGCCTTTCGTTATCAACAAATTTTTCTTTAGAAATATCATCAATGGCTGAAAGATAATCCTTCATTGCCTGGCCACCCCAATCTTTACTAATATCCTGTGTCCATTTTGTTCCGTTACCAAAAACTCCTCTCCTGTCTGGTGATATAATTATGTATCCCTGCGATGCCATCAATTGAAAATTCCAGCGGAAGGAATACATTGGGGTTGTGCCCTGCGGCCCTCCCAAACAAAATAATAATGTTGGATATTTTTTATTGGGATCAAAATCCGGAGGATAAATAACCCATGCAGGCATTTGTTTGTTATCAGTTGTTTTTACAAAACGCCTTTCTGCTTTGCACATGCCAATAGTATTGTACATATTATCATTTACATGAGTCAATTGTTTCATGTTGCCTGTGGAAATATCTATTGTATATAATTCCGGTGCATGGTTTATGTCAACTTTTGAAGCCACCAATGTATTGCCTGACTGACCAATAATATCCTGAACAAAAAAATCTCCTTTGGTTATTTGCCTGATTGTAGATGCATAGTTTCCACCTAATGTTATTTCAAACAAATGCTCTGTTGCTTTTATTGGAGCCCAAAAAAATATTTTATTGCCATCTTCACTCCACTTAAACCCTTCTACGTGCAGATCATCGTGGCTGGCAGTTAAATTAATTTTATTATTTCCGAACATTACTACCAGGTCCTGTTTATCAGATTCATACCCATCCCGTTTTTGACTTAGCCATGCAAGTGTTCCCTGTTTATTGCAGGCAGGATTAATATCGTAGCCCATCATCCCTTCTGTTAGATTTATTGTTTTGCCTGTTTCAACATTGTATTGATAAATATCTGTGTTGGTGCTTACTGCATATTCTTTCCCATATTTTTTCTTGGCAACATATACCACATATTTACTGTCCGGGCTCCAGTTATAATCTTCATCACCGCCAAAAGGTTTTTGAGGAGAATCAAAGGGTTCACCTGCCATTATATCTTTTTCATTTTCTTTTTTTCCGTTTACCAGTTTTGCAACAAACACATGATTAAAACTTCCATCGCTCCATGTATCCCAATGGCGAAAATTAAGATTATCGTAGATGTATGCATTTGATTTTGTAAGCTCAGGATAAACATCTTTACCGGTAACATTCAACAACTTTACTTCTTTATCATAAATTATATATTTTCCGTTGGGAGAAATATTTTTATCTCTCCTTAAACTGTCTTTATTAAAAGTTTGAATAGATGAACCTCCAATTATAGGAACCACAAAGGTTTCCGTAGTGCTTTTATTTTCAGAAATATTGGGTGTGCTTACAGAATAGAGTGCACTTTTTCCGTCTTTTGAAATACCAACACCGGTAACTCTTCCAAGCTTCCAAAGAAATTCGGGAGTCATTTTATTTTGGCTAACAGAAGATAGAGACAAAGACACGAAAACAATAACAATAATGTTCTTCATAAATAATTTTTAAAATGATTTTGTGAGGATAAAGCTACGATGCAATTTTAAAACCAATTTTTTAAAAAATTGCCTGAAGGGGAATTTCATAATTACAGAAAGAAAAGGCTATTAAATTTTTTGGCAAATGTTTTTTGAAGTTTTCTTTTCACTTTTTGGACGAGGATGTATTTTCCATGTTTTAATTATTAAATTATTTTATAGTCTTATTCATCTTAAAATCATTTTAAAAATTATTTATGAAGAACATTATTGTTATTGTTTTCGTGTCTTTGTCTCTATCTTCTGTTAGCCAAA
>JANXQO010000034.1 GCA_025353485.1 Chitinophagales bacterium | reverse complement strand
ATTAAGTTCAAAAGATCTTATGAAGATGGTGAAAGATGGTAACGGTACTGCACAATTAACAACAGTTGCAGGTGGTAAATTATGGGTTATGAAAAAAGGTGGTAAGCTTTGGATCAAAGATGAAAAAGGCGGAGTAGCTCAAATAACAATTAAAGATGTAAACCAAAGTAATGGTGTAATACATGTAATTAATAAAGTATTAATGCCTAAGGCGTAAGTGTTTTTTGTTTTTCAATGTTTAAAAATTAATCCCGCAATTTGCGGGATTAATTTTTAAATGATTTATTATTTTTAGTTAAACAAAAACCTCCACCACTTATTAAAGTATAGTGAAGATTTTTTAATTATTTATTTAATTACTGAGGAAGCTGTACTGTTTTAGTACCGCTGTTGTTCCATCCGTTAAAAACTCCGTTGTTGTCACCATCTCCGCCCATTGCATTTATCCTGTTGTTGTTCCGGTTATAAATATTTATTACACCATTTTGTTCTGCGGTTTGCCCCGTTGTTACAATTTGGTTACCGCTGGCGTTGTAAATTGTTATCAATCCGCCATTGGATGATGTTGGGCCGGCATATACAACCTCTTTGCCATTTGCATTATAAATATCCAATACACCACCACCACTGGTAGTTCCGGTAAGCCTGTATGCGATTGCTTCTGTGCTGTTGAATCCAACTACTGCACCATTACCATCAACGTTTTTAAGAATATCAACTAATTCTTTTCCACGGTCAGTATAAGTAGTGATTACGCCTGCATTTTTATATGCGCCTAATTTTACTAATACATTTCCATTATCATCCACCACTTCAAATGATTTTGCCTGCAATTTATCAGGGGCTGATTGTTTGTCCTTGAAAGAACTTATTACCAAAAAAGCAATAAAAAGTGTAGACAATAAAAAAATGCTGCGATAAAATAATAAGGATCTTTCCATTTTAGCCATCCTTGCTTCCATAGTTGTGTTCATAAAATAAAATTTAGTTTTGATTAAATAGTTTTTACAATAATATTTACTTGCAAAATAAGGAAAGATTATCACAGCACAAAGAGGCTGCTAAAGAGCAGCCTTTATGTAATACATTTTATCTGGTTTTTATTGTTTTATCAGCTGGCCTCTAATTTCACCACCCGGAAATAATGAAGAGTGTATGTTCACGTAAAAATTTCCTGCTCTAAGGTCTGCTTCATCTGCTGCAGACAATGCCGCACTTGTATAAACTATCGGAGAAACTGTAACATTAGTAAATGGGAAAATTACAGGGCCTGAAACAGTTGCATCGCCTCTATGAATGTGCCCTCCTGTTGCGGCAGCTGTTAAACCGCTATAGGTAGTAGTAACGGTGAATGTTTTAGTATCATTATTAAATATTAAAGTAGAGGAACCTGTAGCAGGTGAAGTATTGGGAGTTGGTCTTTCATTAGCACCACTTAAAGTTGCTTTAAACGATGAATTTACACTAACATTTATGATTGAAGAAGTTGTTACTGCACCAGTGTTATCGGTAGCTTTTGCTGTAATTGTATACTTCCCTTCTGCAACATTTGTCCATGTAAAAGTATAAGGAGATGTAGTGGCTGTACCTAATAATGTTGCTCCATTGTAAAACTCAACTTTACTTATTGATCCATCAGCATCACTTGCGGCTGCAGAGATAGTAATACTTGCAGGGCTGGCAAAGGAAGAATTGTCGGCAGGCGATGTAATACTTACTGTTGGCGATATGTTAGCAACAACAGCAGTAGTTTTGCTGCACGAAGTAATACCTGAAAAGATAAGAAGGATTGCCATAAATTTAATTGTGCGTAGCATGTTAAAAAGTTTTAGGGTTTTAAAATAATGATCTATTAATTCATACATAGCAGATCATTACAATAGTACGCACTAAAATAAAAAAGGGTTGCTTATAATGATGGAAAATCTTTCTTATGCTACAGCTTTATTCACAAGTTCTGCAGCTTCACTTAAAAGAATGGCTGACTGTACTTTTAATCCGCTTTTATCAATTAGTTCTTTGGCAACCTCTGCATTGGTTCCCTGCAAACGAACAATAATAGGAATTTCAATATTGCCGATGGATTGGTAGGCATCAATAACTCCCTGCGCAACACGATCGCACCTCACAATGCCTCCAAAAATATTTATAAGAATAGCTTTTACTTTTGGATCTTTTAAAATTATTCTGAATCCTGCTTCAACAGTTTGCGCATTTGCGGTGCCGCCCACATCTAAAAAATTGGCAGGCTCGCCACCGCTTAGTTTTATCATATCCATGGTAGCCATTGCAAGCCCGGCGCCATTTACCATGCAACCTACATTACCATCCAGCTTTACAAAATTTAAATTAAACTTAGCGGCTTCTACTTCTGTCGGATCTTCTTCAGAAGTATCTCTCATAGATTCAACATCAGGATGGCGTATCAATGCATTATCATCTACATTCATTTTGCAATCAACAGCAATTATTTTATTATCACTTGTTTTAAACAAAGGATTTATTTCAACCATATTACAATCTAACCCAACATACGCATTGTATAAATTACTTACAAACCGTATGCAATTCTTAAATGCTTCGCCGGTTAATCCTAAATTAAATGCGATCTTTCTTGCCTGGAAAGCCTGTACACCCCCTCCCGGATGGATCCATTCTTTAAAAATTTTATCCGGTGTATCATGGGCCACATCTTCAATATTCATTCCGCCTTCAGTGCTGTACATAATTACATTTCTTCCTTTGCTTCTATCCATTAAAATAGATAAATAAAATTCTTTTACAGGGTTAGGCCCTTCATAATACACATCCTGTGCAATTAAAACTTTATTTACCACTTTGCCGGCAGGCCCTGTTTGTATAGTTACTAATGTTCCACCTAAAATATTTTGCGCAATAGTTTTAACTTCATCTGCATTTTTACCAACAGCAACTCCGCGTTGTTCGGTTCCCACAATTTTTCCTTTACCTCTGCCGCCAGCATGTATTTGCGCTTTTACCACTGCAAACTTACTTTCATGTTGGGAATGCATTTGCCGGTAAGCATCTTCAGCTTGTAATGCGCTGCTGCATACAATTCCTTCCTGCACCGGAACATTAAATTTTTTTAATAACTCCTTAGCCTGGTATTCGTGAAGATTCATCGTTATTATTTTGTACCGAAGATAAGTAAGTTTGCAGTCCCGATAGCTATCGGGAGTGGTTTGTAGTTTTCAGTTTCGTGTTTATATTACATTGATCTATATGAATAAAATAGTTTTATTCCTTTTTATCCTTATTTTATTTTCCTGTTCTCAATCAAAAAAAATTCTTGTACCGGAACGAAATAATTCTGCAGTTACAGGAACTGAATTCTACAAAAAAGCAGTTTCTTTTCATTGGCATGAAAGAGACTCTTTTGCTGTAAAAGAAATTCTTGCAGGAAATATCCCTTCTTTTTTTAAAAAATTTGTTCCTGTTCATACGGAGATAAAAGATTCAGCAGGAAAAATTATTAAAGCAATTTATTATGCTGCCCCTGATTATGTAAGCATTGGCTCAAATGAAGACTGGGCAAGAGTTCCATTATCTCCAATGGCAGCACAACAAATTGCAGACAGCTTTCATTGTTTTTTGCCAACGGGAAAAATGGTTGACGATATTTATAAAACTGCCAAAGTAAAATTAGAACCTGTGCCGATGTATGCTTTTCGTGACAGCACTATTACTATGTATCAGCATCATTTAATAATTGAAGGACAAAGAAAACTTCGTAAGGGTTTAATTGCAGGAATAAAAAAAGATGTTGTGCTTACAGGAAAATTGCTAAGAGATAAACCAAACAGGGAAGCTATTTATGGATGGCACAAGCCAGATGGAAAACCTATTCAACCATTATATACAGGTCACATAAACTGGTGGGTTGATTACAGCCATGGTATCAGGTTAATCTATCGAACTATTACTGTAAATGGAAAACGGATGGACTATATAGATGTTTTTAAAGACAAAACATTAAAAAAATTATTGTGTGACGAGGAGGATTGTGATTTTTATCGTTATACATATTAGCTGCTTTACAACATCGCTAACAATATCTTCACTTATCTTAGCAACTTAAAGTTCACGAACCGACATATATAATTATAGACTGAATGCTTTGCCTTAGCCGTATTTGTAAATAAGAATGTTAAGAGTGTATAAATTTTTCCGCAAGTATAATGCAGGTCTCCTCATCCTGACAGTTTTATTTTTTTCTTTTTCATCCTTTGGACAAAGGCCGTCCAGAATTTTAGACGGTGCAAAAGAAAGAATGAAAAACATTCCGGGACAACAAACCCAACCCGCTGACACTACAATAGGATTTAAACATCGAGATGACCTGGCTGATTCAATTACCATTTCGTACAGGTATTTGGATTCATTAAGAAACATCCGGCTTGACTCTTCTATAAATGATTTTAATATTTTTTTTTCTGTGCCTGCTAATTATGTTACACTTGGCAATAATGGAAGCGCAGGATATCCCGTAATTTTTAGTCCCCGGTTAAAAGCAGGATGGGATGCAGGTTTTCATGCGTATGACACTTACCGGTTCACAATTGAGAATACTAAGTTTTATAAAACAACACGTCCTTTTTCACAAATAACTTATTTACTTGCATCGGGCAAAGAACAATTCATAGGTATTCTTCACACACAAAATATAAAACCTAACTGGAACTTTGGGTTTGAATACAGGCTGATATCTGCTCCCGGAATTTTTCAAACACAAAATACAGGACATAATAATTACAGGCTTTTCAGTACGTACCAGGGCAAGAAAAAAAGATACGCTGCGTACTTTGTTTTAAATGGAAATAAAATAGTGGCGTCGGAAAACGGGGGCATTAAAAATGATAATTTGTTATATGCTCCCAACAGGGAGAACCGTGTGTCTATTCCGGTAACGCTTGGCGGAGACGTCGGTAACTCATTCAATATTTTCTCAACAAAAATAGCAACAGGAAATATTTATAAAGACTTTACTTTTTTCCTGCGGCAGAGTTATGATGTTGGCAAAAGAGATTCAATAATAATAAATGACAGCACAAAAGAATTTTTGTTCTATCCTAAATTCCGATTTCAACATTCTATATCCTACACAACATACACATATCGTTTCCAGGATACATTGACAAACCTTGATGCTGCAAAAGCCGATTTGGCAATTTTTAAAAAGTGGTATGATACTTCAATAAATGCAAATTTTGGATTGAATTTTTTTGTTCAGGATAAATGGCAGGTACTCTCAAATGATTTTTCAATCCGCCAATTTCCTGAAACCAAAAACCCTGGACAATTTATTGAAGCAGGCTTGCGCATAGAGAATTTAAAAGGAACATTTGCAAATGGTACAAAAAATTTTTATAACGTAGGAGTACATGGTGAATATCGAAACAAAACAAAAAATAAAAAATGGGATGCTATTTTAAACGGGGAGTTTTATGCAGCGGGTTTAAATGCAGGTGACTATTTTGCCAATGCCAGCCTTACAAGATTTTTAAATGAAAAATTTGGTAATATACAGGTTGGATTTCAAAATATAAACCGCTCACCTTCATATATTTTTGAAGACCAGTCATCGTTTAACTTTAAGAATTCATCAGTTTCTAAAAAAGAGAATATAACTGTTCTAATTGCTGCCGCAGAAAATCCAAAATTTAAACTTTGGTTCAGAAATATTTCCATCACCAACTATGCTTACTTTAAAAATTATTATCAAACAGATCAATATTCTTCGCTGATAAATATTACACAGATACAGGCATCTAAGAAAATTCATTTTAAACTTTTACGCAATAAATTATTTTTGTACAGTGATTTTATTGTTCAGCAAACTGCGGCAAATTCTCCCGTAAGAGTTCCTTTATTTTACACAAGACAGCGGCTTGCTTTTGAAGGTGTGTTTTATAAAAATTTAAACCTAAGCACCGGCTTTGATGTAAATTATAATACGCCTTACAAAGCAAATAATTATTCGCCTGTTATGGGACAATTTTTTCCGCAGGATTCCACCATCAATAATCTTCCCAACGTATCTTACTTTTTTAATTTTAGAATAAAATCATTTATCGGCCTGGTAAAATTAGAGAACCTTAATACGGCCAACTTTGCCTATGGCTTCAACTTTACCAATAATAATTTTGCTGCCCCGCATTATCCCACACCGGGATTAATTTTCAGGTTAGGGGTGAGGTGGAACTTTGTAAATTAATGAGGATCGACAATATCCTGACGAAGATCATCTGTTAAAGTATCACCTTGCATTGTTTAATAATAATATTCGTTATACTTTTGAGTTGCAAATGAAAAAGCTTTCAATAGCCATACTCGCAATTATCTATCTGGGTGTTTCCAGCGGGATCGCAATGAATATCCATTATTGCATGGGTAAATTTTCTTCTGTAGAATTGATGCACAGTAATGATAAATGTGGTAAATGCGGAATGAAGTACGGCAAGAATAGCTGCTGCAATGATAAATTTAAAATAGTAAAGCTTACTGACTCTCATAAAATCATCAGCAATGAGATTAATATATTTACTCCCGTTGCAGTCATTGATAATTCAAAAAGCATATTTAATGATGACTTTCAGAATGCTCAAATAATTACTCTCTTTAATAATCACTCCCCGCCTATATCTAAAGGCATTTCTCTTTGTATTCTCAACAGCGTTTTTACTATATAGAATTGATATAGATTGTATAGCTCAACAGTAAATATTGTTGATGCTTTATTATTATTAATATTCTAAATCAATAATATTTTTTAAAATGAAACGCTTAAAATTTATGCTGCTTTATTAATTGCAGGCATTAATTATTCGGCGAATGAATTTCAGTTCCTATGAATTGTAAAATTACAAATTGACCAACAATGGTTCAAAAATTTATTGAGCTTTCCTTACGCAACAGGTACATTATTTTAGGACTTGCGGCTGCATTATTTATTTGGGGCATATTCTCAATTCGAAAAAACCCTATAGATGCAATACCTGATCTTTCAGAGAACCAGGTAATTGTTTTTACTGAATGGTCTGGTAGAGGTCCGCAGATAATGGAAGATCAGGTTACGTATCCTTTGGTAAGCAACCTGCAGGGTATTCCTAAGGTTAAAAATATTCGTGGCACTTCTATGTTTGGGATGAGTTTCGTTTATATAATTTTTGATGATGATGTAGATTATTATTGGGCAAGAACAAGGGTATTGGAAAGATTAAGTTTTGCCCAGCGGTTGTTGCCTAAGGATGTTGTTCCCTCTCTGGGACCTGATGGAACCGGCGTGGGACATGTGTTTTGGTACACATTGGATGCAAAGAAAATGGACTTAGGTGAACAACGGGCTTTACAGGACTGGTATGTAAAATTTGCGCTGCAAACTGTTCCCGGTGTTGCTGAAGTTGCTTCCTTCGGTGGTTTTGAAAAACAATACCAGGTAGTAATTGACCCGATAAAATTACAATTCTACAATCTCTCTTTAATGGATGTAATGAAACAAATAAAAGCCGGTAACAATGATGTTGGCGGAAGAAAATTTGAAATGAGTGATATGTCTTACATCATCCGCGGGCTTGGATATATTAAGACTGTGGAAGATGTTGAAAATATTTCAATTGCCAATAACAATGGTATCCCCATAAGAATAAAAGATGTGGCTTCCGTTATAATTAGCTACCGCGATGCTTTCGAGGTCTTCTTTATTTTTCACATACCCCAATCCCCGAACGATATAGGCCATATCACTCATTTCAAATTTTCTTCCGCCAACATCATTATTATTGGCTTTCACTTTATTCATCACA
>JANXQO010000171.1 GCA_025353485.1 Chitinophagales bacterium | reverse complement strand
TAGAACAATTTTTTTGCAGATATATTTATATTAATCACTGAAAAATTATTTATCACTGAAAATTATATGGAACTGGCACCACGCTATTGCAGATCATGCGGCTCAAGAATTCTTATTAAGAATGTTTGTCATAGTTGTAATAGCCACCCTTTAAAAGGAGATAATTATTGCTACGATTGTGGAGAACTAACTCCCAAGGCAAACAGTTGTTTAAAATGCGGAGCAACGTACAAACAGAATTCTACGGTAAACCCAGTTTTGATAATCGGGGGCCTGCTACTAATTACAATTGCGGTTGCAGGATATTTTTTATCACAACAGGGAGACCCGTCTATGGCTACGCAAGACGAAAAAACTATCGCACAATTGCCAATAAAACCAGAAACTATTAAACAGGAATTGCCCCAAACCCGGGATACAATTATCAACAATCCGGTAGATACTTCAATCTTAATAATAAATAAACAGGCAGATACAATTGTAATTAAAACACCTTTGCCGGATACGGGTAAAAAAACAGTTACAAATATATTTACTCCGCAGGAAATAAAAGAGTATAACATCAGGTGTAGTTACTTCGGAAAAAATCAAAGGAGTAAGGTTTTGTTTTTTATTGCCAATAGATCAGGATACATAAAGATAAATGAAAAAATATAAGAATTAAAAAGTAAGCGAAAAGGAGTTAATGCTGCCCTATTTGGAAACGATAAATATAATGCAACACTTACCATTGATGGATTAATTGGCAACGATAAGGAATGGCTTGCATCATGCACCTTAATTATAAAAGATCTGATTACAAATACATCAGCAAAACATAAAGTATATTCGTCCTGCATTGAGTTATAAAAATCTTACAAAATTACGGGAGTATTCTTTTTTTAATTTTTAAATCAACACTAATGAAAAAAATATTCTTGTATGCCTTAGTGGTAATTTCTACAACCGCTTCTGCACAAAATGATGCATTAAAAAATAAGGTTAATCAATCGGCTGATAAAATTGAATCAAAAGTTATTGCATGGCGGCGTGATTTTCATGAACATCCTGAATTAGGAAATAATGAATTTAGAACAGCGGGCATAATTGCAAAACACCTGCAATTGTTAGGCATAGAAGTAAAAACAGGAGTTGCAAAAACCGGTGTTGTAGGAATATTAAGAGGCGGCAAACCCGGGCCTGTAATAGCTTTGCGAGCAGATATGGATGGCTTGCCTGTTATTGAAAGAACACCCGTTCCATTTGCATCAAAAGTAAAAGCACAATATAACGGGCAGGAAGTAGGCGTTATGCATGCCTGTGGCCATGATTCTCATGTTGCGATATTGATGGGTGTAGCAGAAATATTATCATCAATGAAAAATGATTTAGCCGGAACTGTAAAATTTATTTTTCAGCCTGCAGAAGAAGGTGCACCTCTGGGTGAAGAAGGCGGAGCAGAACTGATGGTAAAAGAAGGCGTGATGGAAAACCCACATGTAGATGCAGTTTTTGGCCTGCACATAAATTCGCAAACTGAAGTAGGAAAAATTACTTACCGGCCCGGCGGAACTATGGCTGGTGTAAATGATATGAAGATCACTATTAAAGGCAGGTCTGCTCATGGTGCATATCCGTGGTCGTCAATTGACCCAATTGTTGTTTCTGCACAAATCATCAATAATCTGCAAACCATAGTTAGCCGTAATTTGAATGTTACAGAAAATGCAGGTGTGGTTACAATAGGCTCAATACATGGTGGTAACCGATCCAATATAATTCCGGAACAGGTAGAAATGATGGGAACAATAAGAACCTTAAGTGCAGAAGATGAAAAAATGATTATTGAAAGGATAAAAGTTATTGTAACAAAGACAGCAGAAGCAAACGGCGCAACTGCTGAAATAAAAATTCCTTATACGTCTCACTATCCTGTGACTTTTAATGATGTTGCATTAACTGAAAAAATGTTACCCTCCTTACGCAAAACAGCAGGAACTGAAAATGTACTTTTAAAAGCCGCCGTAACAGGTGCTGAGGATTTTTCTTTTTATCAACAAAAAGCGCCGTGATTGTTTTTCTTTTTAGGAGGTATGCCTAAAGGCGGAGATCCCAAAACTGCACCCTCCCACCATACCCCTGATTTTTATATTGATGAAAGCGGGTTTAAACTTGGAGTAAAAGCATTATCCAATTTGGTGTTGGATTATATGGATATGGCAAAAAAATAAAGCCCTCCTGAAAGCAGGAAGGCTTAAAGATTGCTTGCCATTAATAAAATCTTAATAACCGTTGGCAAAAAAACGGTTAACAATTATTATTTTTTCTTTACAGAATCCTTCGCCATCTTAGCTGTAGAATCAACTTTATTTTTCTTTGCTTCAGCAGAAGAATCAATCATATCTTTCTTTGCATCAGCAGAAGAATCAATTTTGTTTACAACAGAATCTTTTTTATCCTCGGTTTTTGAAGTAGCGCTATCGTTACAAGCTACAAATGCACCTAATGTTAAAATCAATAAGAACTTTTTCATGTTTAATTTTTTTAAGTTTTATAGCATTTATACTTTAATCTTAAAAAAGTAACCCGTCAATAAAAAATAATTTTAAAATGCAGTGAATTCAATAAAAAACCACTAACTAATTAGTGGCTTATCAGATATTGTAATGTACAATACGGTTAACCATTAGCTACCGGAATGTACATGTTTGATCTGTAGATTGCATGAATACCTTCTTTTTATTTGATGACGGAACTATAAATTTACTCCAAAAAACTAAAGAACAAAATGCATAAATAATCTTATCATTCGTTTTACTTTTCTGCAAGTCTCAGTTTATTATTGATGCTGACGATAATCCTTACAGGTTTCGAGGATAGATTCAATTTTATCAACAATTTCAATTAGGCCAAAAGGTTTTTCGATAAAGTCATCTGCTCCATATTCTTTATAGTTAGCAAGCGCTTTTGTAGAGGCAGAAAACATTAAAATACATAAATATTTGGTTTCTTCATGCCTTCTCAACTCTTTACAAATCTCTCTTCCGTCTTCTCCGTGTAAGTAAATATCAAGAAGTATAAGATCAGGTGAGAATGATTTTATTAATGATATAAGATCTTGTTCTTTTGTGGCCGTTTCTACTTCATACCCTTTTTCTTCAAGAAAAAATTTTAGTACATCCAGCAGATCCATTGAATCATCTACAATAACAATTTTGCTCATAAAGCAGTTTTGGGAATATAAATATATCATTAACAGATATATTTAAAAAATTTCTCTTATGAACAAGAAGAAAACTATGGTTTGATTCTTGTTGCAATAAATAGTTTCAAAATAATTATGAAGAAAATATTAATGGTTGATGACGATATTGATATACTAACTGTAGTACAATTAGTACTTGAATCAAATGGCTTTGAAGTAGTGGCATTATCTAACTGGCAGCAAATTTATACACAGGTTGATACTTTTAAACCCGATTTGATATTGCTTGATGTATCATTAGGCACACAGGATGGCAGAAATATATGCAAGCAATTAAAATCAAATAAGGATACAAAACATATCTCCATAATTCTATTTTCAGCAAGTCATAATATTGAAAATAGTGTATCTGAATGTTTAGCCGACAGCTTTATTTCCAAGCCTTTTGATATTAATGACCTGATAGATGGAATCAATAAACAACTTATGGAAACAAATGGCTTTAATTGATCAGTTACAAATTCTACTCAATATTATATACAAATGAAAATCCTTTAAAAAATCTTTCCCTATCTGGGGCGCAACTGTAGGAACGGCTGCTGTAATAGGCGGTTTACTTAATACTTACAAAGACATCAGGCATTACCAAATATCTTAATAAGATTTTTACAATACGAACTCTCTTATAATTTATATTTAAGTATGGAATATTTTGTAGAGAAAGGTTCAATTGTAAGGGAAATTTGGAGAAAGGGAGATACGATCCTTTTTATTTTTGCAGGGGCCTCTGCTAAGTTTGCTTTAAATAAAGCCGTTGATTGGTTATACTTCACCGGCAAACTTCCTGCTGATCCTTTAGGGAGATTATTTTCAACTGTAACCTATGCCAGGAATATTGTTTTTTCTGAAAAAGAAGCTGCCTCCAAAGCCATTGATAAGATTACTTCTATACATTCAGCCGTAGAAAGCAACAGGGGATCATTAATACCAGGCTGGGCTTACAGAGATGTGCTTTTTATGTTGAGATACTATTCTATTGCTTCATTTGAAGTATTGGAAAGAAAACTAACATGCAAAGAGAAGGAAGAGATATTCAACGTATTTTATAAATTGGGAGTACAAATGAAATTGCAGGGATTGCCTGAAAACTTTAATGAGTGGCTGGTAATGCGAAATGATCATCTAAATAAACATCTTGAAAAAAACTTATTCACTATAGATTTATTAAAACAGTATAAAAAGCATTTGGGTACATTTAGATATAAGCTATTATTGGAAGCACAGATCCTTGTGGTACCACAGCAAGTGAATAAATTATTAAAGCTTGGCACATTCTCATTCCTCAGATCAGCCATGATACTTTATAAATTTTTTTGTAAAATAAAAATTGACTGGTTTTTAAAATCGTTGATACTGCCTGAGAAATACAAAAATGAAATAAGGGCATTGGACGTTGTACCTCAGAATTTTTGATCTGAAAAAATTGTTAAATAATTTTGCTTAATCAAAATTCTCAGCTTAAATTTGCATATCCTTCCTATTTAAAAATCATACCTCCTCCATAAGAATTAATTTTTTAATTCCATTAATTCCTACGTAAAGCCTACTCTTTAATCATTTTTTTTAATTTAAATGTAGGTTATGAAAAAATTCTATTCAACTCAAGTTGGAGAAACAGTTGTAGCAATTGCTATTATTACAGGTTTTTACGGTTTAATGGCAATCGCCAGCCTTTTTACCTGGTAATCTATAACTAACCTTTGACATTTTTTTTTGGGATGCCATAGGCATCCCTTTCTTTTTATCTGAAAGTTTGAATCCCTAATTAAATTACTTATGAAGTTTTCTTATTAAACGCTTTAGTTACTATATAAATATTTAAATATTTACATATACTTGAAATTTAAAATTTATTAAATATTATAACTA
>JANXQO010000153.1 GCA_025353485.1 Chitinophagales bacterium | reverse complement strand
ATGGTTTGCAAGAACTTTTTATTTGTGCAATGGTATAATCAAAAAGCATTTCAGTTGGTTGCTTATACCAGTCAATTGTCCATTGTATTGCTTCTTTGCTGTTTAATTTCGGTCGCCAGTTTAATTCTTTTTTTGCACGGTTTATATTAAGCTTTAAAATACCTGCTTCGTGCGGTTGTGATGCATCAGAAATATTTTTCCAATCACCGGTACCCCAACAATCAATAGCAATGTCAACTAAATTTTCAACAGTAAGATGATCTTTTTTCTTCGGCCCAAAATTATATGATGCAGATAATTTTTTCTCCCGATAGCTATCGGGATTATCCAGTAAAGCCGCGAGCATTAAATATCCTGCCAAAGGCTCAAGCACATGCTGCCATGGCCTTACAGCGTTTGGATTTCTAACAGAAATCGGTTCTCCTGAATTTAGATGATTAATGATATCAGGAATTATCCTGTCCTTATTATAATCACCTCCGCCAATAACATTTCCCGCTCTTGCAGTTGCCAAAGCTTTATTATATGTCTCTATTTTTTCTGGATTAAAAAATGATCTGAGAAAAGATTTTGTAACTATTTCTGTACATGCTTTGCTGGCACTGTATGGATCATAACCACCTAACCTGTTCTTTTCTTTATAAGATTTGTTCCTTTCTTTATTTTCATACACTTTATCGGTAGTAACAATAACTGTGGTACATTTTTTTTGTAAATGAATAACAGCCTCCAGCAAATTTGCTGTACCAATTGCATTTACTTCAAAAGTTTCGGCGGGTATTTCATAAGAGCGGCGAACCAAAGGTTGCGCAGCCAGGTGAAAAATAAAATCGGGTTGAAAAGAAATTATTTCCTGTTGTAATTTTTGTTTATCTCTTATGTCAGCAATAACACTTTCTATATTTAAGTGCGGAGAAATAATATTGAAAATATCTTTTTCATTTTCGGGTTGCAGCGCATAGCCCTTTAAGGAAGCTCCTAATAAATGCAGCCAGGTAATTAACCAGGAACCTTTAAAACCGGTATGACCTGTAACAAAAACTTTTTTGTCCCGATAGTTATCGGGATAAGTTTTTCCAAGAATATCTTTCTTTACCAGACTTTCCATTTGGCGTTATTATTTTTCCATAATTCTTCTAACTCAATTTTATCACGTAAAGCGTCCATGCATTTCCAAAAGCCATTATGCCTGTAAGCGATCAATTCGTTATCTGTTGTAAGCCTTTCCAGTGGGCTGTCTTCCCACATCATATTTGTCATATCACCTTCCAGGTATTTAAAAACTTCAGGTTTTAAAACAAAAAAACCGCCATTTATCCATTTGCTTTCATCGTGTGCTTTTTCCCGGAAAGCAGTTACTTCTCCATTATCATTAACTTCCATTCCTCCAAATCGTGAATCTAACTGAATAGAGGTTACGGTTGCGATCTTATTATGCGCTTTATGAAATTTTACCAGCTCTTCTAAATTTACATCGCACACACCATCACCATAGGTTAACATAAAATCTTCGTTGTCAATATATTTTTGCACCTGCTTTAACCTTCCTGCAGTTTTGGTTTCTTTTCCGGTTTCAACAAGTGTTACTGTAAAGGCTTCTGAACTGGTGTCGTGAATTTGTACTTTATTATTTTTTAATTCTATTGTAATATCAGAATTATGCAAAAAATAATTCATGAAATATTCTTTAATCACATAACCTTTATAGCCAAGACAAATAATAAATTCGTTATAACCAAAATGGCTGTAGATCTTCATTATATGCCAGATGATTGGTTTGCCTCCGATTTCCACCATGGGTTTGGGGCGGGCATCTGTTTCTTCACTGATACGGGTTCCCAAACCACCGGCAAAAATTACAACTTTCATAAAGATTAATTAAGGATTACAATACCCCAAAAATATTATATTCATTTTAAATGCTGTGTTTGTTGTGATTTTGAATGGTATCAGTTTTTAAAATGCCAAGAAAATATTCTAAGCCTTCCCTGGCTTTATCATCAAGATAGAAATTTATGTAAGAAGTGTAATAGGATTTAAGATTAAACAATTGATAAGGGTTTTCATCAATTACTTTATCTATTTGCTGCAGTCCGGTTAAATTTGCTTTATTGAAAGTGTCAATAAATGATTTATCTAATTTTTTATTACTTATCCATGCTGCAAAAACAAATGGCAGACCTGTAAATTTTTTCCATTCCGACCCCAGGTCATATTTATACTTTGAGATCTTTCTTTGTTCCAACGCCCTGTCGCCAATAATTAAGGCAGCTGTAGTGCCACTGATATCTTTTCTATAATCTTCAGAAGTAGAAATCAGCACAGGATCAATTTTCCAATATTGCTTTATTAATATTTTAAGAAGTTCAACCGAAGTCATGCTTTGATAATCCAGCAATACCCTTTCAATTTTTTCCAATGGAACTTCACTGAATAAGCACACACTTCCTACTTCGCCATCGGATCCAATGCAATAATCTGAAATTATATAATGCTCTTTCAGTTTCGGAATAATAGCAACGGGAACCAGTCCAACATCAATCTCATCATTTGCAAGCATGGTCGCAATTTTTGAAGGATACGCTACTACAAGATCAACTTCATTTCTCATTTCTCCTTTCTCAAAGCCATAAATCAGCGGCTTGGTATTGAGGTAACTTACTGCACCTACTCTTATGTTTCTATCCAATACATGTTGTTTTTAAAGTCTGCAAATTTAATGCATAGCAACAGATTGTTATTAAATTAAAAAGACTTACTGCAATTTTTTATCTTTGATGCATGGAGCTTCAGCCACTTACTGCTATTTCACCAATTGACGGACGTTACAGGAAACAAACAGAGAATCTTGACACCTATTTTTCAGAGTTTGCCTTAATAAAACAAAGGGTTATTGTTGAGGTTGAATATTTTATTTTTCTGGCGGAGAAAAAGTTTTTTACACTTCCGCCAAAAACAAAAAATCATTTGCAAAAGGTAGTTTCGGATTTCTCATTAGCCGATGCACAAAAAATAAAAGATATTGAGGCGATAACCAATCATGATGTAAAGGCCGTTGAATATTTTTTAAAAGAAAAATTAGAAAAATCCGGGTCAGCAAATATTAAAGAATGGGTTCATTTTGGATTGACATCGCAGGATATAAACAATACTGCAATACCGATGTTGTGGAAAGGTGCTGTTGAAAATGAATATTTACAATTAATCACAGAATTGAAAAGCAGTTTTGCAGCTTTAGCAAAAGATTGGAAGAATGTTCCTATGCTCGCTCATACACATGGGCAGCCCGCTTCGCCTACAACTTTAGGAAAAGAAATAATGGTTTTTGCAGAAAGAATTCAAAACCAGCTTCAGCAATTTAAGCACATCCCATTTACTGCAAAATTTGGCGGAGCAACAGGCAATTTTAATGCGCATGTTGTTGCCTATCCTAAAACTAACTGGATGAAATTTGCTGATCAATTTGTTGAAAATAAATTAGGATTAAAGCGCCAGCAGTTTACCACACAGATAGAACATTATGATATGCTGGCTGCACATTTTGATAACATCAAACGCATCAATTCAATTTTGATAGATATGTGCCGTGATATTTGGCAATACATTTCTATGAGCTATTTTAAACAAAAAATAAATAAGGATGAAGTTGGCAGCAGTGCCATGCCTCATAAAGTAAACCCTATTGATTTTGAAAATGCAGAAGGTAACCTTGGTATTGCAAATGCTTTGCTGGAGCACTTTTCAGCAAAACTTCCTATATCAAGACTGCAACGGGATCTTACTGACTCAACTGTGATAAGAAATATTGGAGTGCCCATTGCACATACAATCATATCAATACGTTCTATTCAAAAAGGATTGGGAAAACTAATATTGAATGAACAAAAAATTAATCAAGGCCTTGAAAATAACTGGGCAATTGTTGCGGAAGCAATTCAAACAATTTTGAGAAGAGAAAATTATCCTCAGCCTTATGAAGCTTTGAAAACATTGACAAGAAATAACTCCGTTTTAGATAAAGAAAGCATTCACAGTTTTATAGATTCACTAAAAATTTCATCTGGTATAAAAAAAGAATTAAAAAAAATTACGCCTCACAATTATATAGGGGTTTCAGATTTATAATTCCTGCCATGCTTCCAAAAAAAACTTCATCACATTTTTTCTTTGCTGATGCACTAAGAGCGTTTGCCATTTTTGCTGTAATTATCCTGCACACTTCATCAGACTATGTTGAACATTATGGAGAAATATCAAACAGCAATTGGTGGTCAGCGGATATTTATAACGGACTGGTAAGATTTTGTGTTCCCATGTTTGTAGTTTTAAGCGGTGCTTTTTTATTAAGACAAGGCAGGATAATAACCATAAAAGAATTATTGCTGAAACGCTTACCCAAACTGGTTATCCCGTTGGTTTTCTGGAGCCTTATTTACATCCTGTTTAAAACAATTGATTATGGTGAACCATTATCATCAATCAATATAAAAGAGCAGCTTAAAACATTTTATCAGGGACCTGTTGCATATCACCTGTGGTTTTTGTACATGATGATCGGGATTTATTTTGCATGGCCTGTTATAAATGTTTATATAAAAGCAGCTACGGAAAAAAATATTGTATACTTTCTGACTATTTGGTTCATTACAAATTCAGTGGTAGGAATTATAAACATCCTTACAGGTTTAAATACAAGCATTGAATTAAATATTTTTACAGGATACATCGGATATTTTTTACTTGGATATTATCTTATCAACTTCACATTTTCTGCAGCAACGCTTGCCAAAATTTACTTACTTGGCATTGCAGGTTTCATAATTTCTATCGTTACTCCATATTTATGTTACAGGTTGGGCTTTGCTAATACAGAGGATATGATCGCAACAGATTTTACGCCTGATGTTGTAGTATGTGTTTCTGCACTTTTTCTTTGGTTCAAAAATAATATTAACGATGGAGCGCAAAATATCTTTAGAAAAATTATCTCAGAAATCAGTGCATGTGCCTTTGGCATTTACCTTGTACATGTGCTGGTAATAGAATATATTTTTTCAGAAGACAGAAATTATTATGAAAATATGCAAGGCTGGAACCCTTCGTGGGCAATACCTGTAAAGGCATTGATAGTTTTGATCATCTCTTACATAATTATAAGACTTATAAAATTTATTCCCTTTGTAAGAAAGATCGTTGGATAATTCCAGCCACAAATTTTTACTGCAGAGAGCAGAGATACAAAAGTAAACGCAGAGGGAAAATTTATTTATGATCATACTCTGCGCTTTCTCCAATAACTTACTTCTCTGTGGTTGAAAAATAATGTTACAATTTGAAGTGTCATCGAACTACAAACTACCAACTATAAACTACAAACCACAAACTACTTATGTATCTCACTCGTAAAATTAAACTCTATCTCAGGATTATTTCTTCGTTCGGTATTTAAGAACCATTCACTTTGCGCCAGGTAAACAATGTGACCGTCTTTATCATTAGCAATATTTGCCTGTTTAAAGCGGATAAATTCCTCCAGCTTTTTTGGATCGGTGCTCGTTAACCAACAGGCTTTATAAAATGGCAGATTATTTAATTGAACAGATGCGCCGTACTCATGCAGCAAACGATATTGAATTACTTCAAACTGCAGTTCACCCACACAACCGATTATTTTTTTGTTGCCACCAAACTGTGTGAACAGTTGCGCTACTCCTTCATCAGTCAATTGCAGTAAGCCTTTCTCAAGTTGCTTTGTTTTCATCGGGTCTTTGTTC
>JANXQO010000130.1 GCA_025353485.1 Chitinophagales bacterium | reverse complement strand
TAAAATCAATTGATTACCAATTTCTTTTATTGCGTGTTTCTGCATTGGCTTTGTTGTATTTATGCGTAAGAATACCGGCACCAGGTTTATTACATATAACATAATTAAAGCTGCCCAAAGGTATGCCGATGAAAGGATTGCGATACATTCGCTTAACTCAGTACAGGCTGTACGATGATGCTATGAAAAACTTTTGTGTGTAACCAAATCTTTTTTTAATACTTAAACAACAAACCATAACTCTCGGATGCAAGCACATCCTGCCATTGCTCAATAATTTTTTTAAAGGCTCTGCCAACAGGCATTTGTTTTCTGTCAAGATCATACAAGCCTAAAATATTTACAGTGCCATTGTTTTCACGCAGGGCTGTGTCCCAATCTACCTGGTGTAAAAGGCTGTACCAGGTAAATCCTAAAATGGGTACGCCATCCTGTTTTAAGCGATGCACATTTGCCCATTGTTTGTAAAACCATTCCACACAATCGGGTTCTTTAATATTTGTTTCGGTATGCATAATTGGTAAATGGTATCTGCTAAAATATTGATGTGTGATAACATAATATCCAAACACTTCGCCAGAAGGTTGGGTGGTGCCATCAGGGCGAACAAGATGTTCATTGGTTACATAATAATCGTTGCCCATTATACAGCGTGCCTTTACCTGGTTTTGGCCAAACCAATGATATTCCTCCCTGCTCATTCCATTATCTAATAAATATTCATACATCATTGCACTCATGGGGTAACCATAGGTAAGATCAAGAGAAAGAAATCTTTTTTGGTTAAGAAAATAGGCAGCTTTTTCAGCTTCGGGTTTCATGGGGTGATAATATTCTGATGATTCACTTTGTATAAAAGTGGCTTCGGGCTGTACATTTAATATGGCACGCATGGCCATTACATTTGCTTTGCAAATATTTTTTAATGCAGTAACAAAATCTTTATCGCCTGTAAGCCTTTCGTTCCACCAGCCATATTGTGCGGAGAAAGTGGCAGCGATATAGATCTCATTTACAGGGGTGTAAAATTGAAGGTCAGGAAACCGTTCGGCAAATGCTTTTGCGTATTCAGCAAAGTATTGTGGAAAGTCAGGATTTTGAAAACTGCCTATCCAGTCGGGAACACCAAAATGGCAAAGGTCTACAATAGGCGTAATGCCGAGTTCGCTTAATTTATGAAAGGTATCATCAGTAAAATTCCAGTCGTACTTACCGGGTGCCATAAATGTTTTGTAAAGCGGAGGACCATATCTTAAAAAATTAATCCCCATTTCTTTTACTAATCCAAAATCTGTTTCCCAGTTTTTATAATGGCCTGTTTTTTCCATTTCATCTACCCGGTGAATTTTTCCGTCGGGCAATAAAATAGTAGGATAACTATTTTCAATACCGGTTGCAAACATAAATTTGTTAGTTGCCATACTACCTCACCCCAGCCCCTCTACGAAGGAGAGGGAACTGGATTATTTTAAAGTTTATAAAATATTGCCTCACCTTCCCCTCTCCTTTGGAGAGGGGAAGGTGAGGTTTATAAAATATCTAATCGTCCACCATCAACAATTAATGTTGTTCCGTTAATAAAGCTTGCTTCGTCTGCTGCAAGAAAACAAATGGCTGCAGCCAATTCTTCCGGCTTGCCGATTGCGCCGCTTACTACTTCTGCGCCGCTTTTTACGTTTGGATTATTCCAAAGCATTGGTGTATCTACTGCGCCGGGGGCTACACAATTTATTCTTATTTGCTTTGGATACTCAAGGCTTACACCCCGTATAAATGCCTCCATAGCGCCTTTGCTGCTGGCGTAAGGCACAACATTGGCGGTGGTTTCGTGTGCATGCACACTGCTTATATTTACGATTGAACCATTGTTCATGTGCGGTATGCAAAATTTACAAAACAAAAAAACTGACCGCAGATTCACTCTCATTACCATATCCCATTCTTCGGTAGTAAGGTCAACAATTTTTTTAAAGGTCATCATTGCTGCATTGTTAACAAGCACATCAATTTTCTTCCATGTTGCAATAGCAAGATCTACAGATGCTTTTATTTCATCTTCATTGCCTACATCACATTTACTAAATATTGCAGTGCCATTATTTTTTGTAATGATATCAACCGTTTCCTGTCCGCCTTTTTCATCACGGTCAATAACAACAACCTGTCCGCCTTCTGATGCAAATCTTAAGGCTGTTGCTCTTCCTATTCCTGAGCCGGCACCGGTAACCAAACAAACTTTATTAGTGAATCTCATTTATTTTTTTTACAATACTTATTTTGCCAGACCGTTCCATAAATATTTCTTCCACATTATCCATAGTAGTTTCATTCAATATTAAACGAACTTCTTCCTGCAGGTCTTTATAACTTATAGAACAGCTTATCATATTTCTTTTAATCACTTTATTATTTTTAAACAAAATAGTTTTACTTCCTTTTATTATAGCACCGATGGTTTCGTTAAAAATACTTAACAGCGCCAGCAACCTGTGAACAATAGCTAAAACTGCGCCAGCTGCCAGCGTAGGAAGGAATGCCGAATCACCTGTTACTGCCCTGCTGAGAATAGCGCCCAGCATAATTACTATGATCATATCAAATGCTGATTTTTGGCCGAAGGCCCTCATACCTGCAACACGAATAAGGATAAGTGTGATAAAGAACATTACAAATGCACGGTCTGCCATTTGTAAAGCATTCAGCTCTTTTCCTTCTCCAAATAATTTATAGATTATTTCGGGCAACATCATGTTCAGCAGTTTACAAAATCCATACCGTAGTATAGAAGGT
The DNA here is from genome assembly GCA_025353485.1 of Chitinophagales bacterium. Lineage (GTDB taxonomy): Bacteria > Bacteroidota > Bacteroidia > Chitinophagales > Chitinophagaceae > Ginsengibacter. The sequence continues at coordinate 12,605 of JANXQO010000130.1, read as the reverse complement.
GATGAGTGATTGGTAAATAGTTACAAGTAATATTAATCAATGATAAGATATTACAGATTAAAAACTGATAACTCATCACTCATTACTGATAACTCATTCCTTCCATCTTACAAAAGCTTCCATTGCGGCATATTGTGTAAGGCCGAGTTGCCCGTAAAGCTTTGCTGTACCTGCATTCCGTTCTTCTGCCCTTTGCCAGAATTCCCTGTTGTCGTCTCCCTGAAATGGAACGCTGTCTTTTTGTGATTGGTGAATAAATATTCCGTAACGTTTTTTTCTTACCTGGTCGGGGCTCATGGGTATAGCCATTTCAATTTCTGTAATATCCCATTCCTGCCATGCACCTTTGTAAAGCCATATCCAGCAATCACCGATCCATTTATCGCCATCTGTTCTTATTCTTTCCATGGCTTCTACAACTACATCAAGACAAACTTTGTGTGTGCCGTGAGGATCTGCAAGATCGCCTGCACAAAAAACCTGTTCAGGTTTTATCTTTCGTAAAAGATCAATGGTAAGTTGAATATCTTCTTCACCCATCGGATTTTTTTCAATGGTACCTGTTTCATAAAAAGGGAGATTCATAAAATGTATCTGCTCCTCATTTAGGCCAACATATTTACAGGTTGCCCTGGCTTCACAACGGCGTATCAAACCTTTTATAGTTCTTATTTCTTCACTGTCTTTTTCTGTTGATCTTTTTGAATTTAAAAATGCTGTTGCATCATCTAATATTTTTTTGCTCTTGGTATCATCTATTCCGAAAATATTTTCGAAGCCCACTGCAAAATCAATAAACCTTGTTACAAATTCATCCGTAACTGCAATGTTTCCGCTGGTTTGATAACCTACATGTACTTCATGCCCTTGATCGTGTAAACGCATGAAAGTGCCGCCCATGCTGATAATATCATCATCAGGATGGGGAGAAAAAATTAATACTTTTTTTGGGAATGGTGTGCTTCTTTCCGGATGCCTTGCATGGCTTGTATTGGGTTTACCGCCCGGCCATCCGCTAATGCTGTCTCTCAACATGTAATAAACTTCAAGATTTATTTCGTAGGAATCTCCTTTTTCTGTCAGCAGATCGCTTAAACCAAAATCATTATAATCGTTATTGGTTAAGCTTAAAACGGGTTTATTTAATTTTAATGCAAGACCCACAACAGCGCTGCGAATTATTTTTGGTGTCCATTCACATTCACCGGTTAACCATGGAGATTTAAATCTTGTTAACTCACTTGCTGCTGCTTCATCAATTACAAATGTGCAGTCATCATGATTTTGAAGCAATGATGCAGGCACATCTTCAGTATCATCATCTTCAACCGCCTTCTTTATTACAGGCGCTTTATTTTGCCCCCATGCCATTAAAATAATTTCTTTTGATTTTAAAATGGTGCTGATGCCCATTGTTATTGCCATACGGGGAACTTGTGAAATATTTCCGAACTCGTGTGAGTTGGCAAGCCTTGTAGAATTGTCTAAAGTTATCAGCCTTGTTTTTGAATAGATGGCAGAGCCGGGTTCATTAAAACCAATATGGCCATTAACACCAATACCAAGAATTTGCAGATCCATACCGCCGGCTTCTTCAATTTTTCTTTCATATTCTAATGCATGCTCTTTTACTTTTTCTTTTGGTAACATACCATCGGGTAAAAAATAATTGTGGGGATCAATATCAGTTTGCTCAAATAAATACTTCCGCATAAAATAATGGTAACTCTGCAGGGCATTTGCTTCCATAGGGTAATACTGATCAAGATTAAAAGTGATCACATTTTTAAAACTTAACCCTTCCTGCTTGTGCATGCGCACCAGTTCGGCATATAAAGTTTTGGGTGTAGAACCTGTTGCCAAACCGATAACACATTTTTCACCCTTTGCCTCTTTTTCTTTTATAAGATCAGCAATTACATTGGCAACATACACAGAGCCTTCCTTTGGAGAAGGAAATATTTTTACCGGAATTTTTTCTAATGAATCAGTAAGATCAATCCTTGGACGCATGCTATTAGTTTGGGTAAAATTATTTAATTTTTGTTTGAACCATGATTTGAAATAGTCTGAACCATGATTTGGGTGGATTATTGGGATTAATAGGATTTTTAGATTTTTATTTTATAAAATATTTACTTCTTTATTTCTTCTAAATCTTTTTAATCTCCCCAAATCATGGTTCAGAATTATTCTACTTCAACTTAATGCACTCATTCTCGGAAATATCAGGTATTCAACTTTTTTGGAATTACTCATAGGAAATAGAAATTTAGCAAATTGATTTTCGATTTTAATATTTGCCGCCTGAGGTACAATATTTATATCATTCATTGTTTGAGAAAATGATAACAGTGAAATAAACAAAACAGGTAATAATAAAATCTTTTTCATTTTATTTATTTAAAACAGGTAAAACAATTTTAGAATTATTTGTACCATCATGATAAACTCGTATCGTTGCTTTTTGAAAATCGTTTTCATTTGCATGATAGATGTCAATAAACTTTTGCGGGTTTCTGTCAGCCAGAGGAAACCAACTGCTTTGGATCTGTATCATAATTCTATGGCCTTTTTTAAATGTATGTGCAATATCGGGCAATTCCCATTTTACTTCAGAGATCTTATTTGGTGTAAAGGGTTCGGGCCGTACAAAACTGTTTCTGAATTTGCCTCTCATAATTTCTGCACGCACCAGCATTTGATAACCGCCCATTGGAGCAATTTTTTCAGGATCTTTTTCCGCATATATATCTACCTTATTATAGCCTGAGTATTCAGGAAAAACATCTATTACTTTTACAACAAAATCGGCATCTGTTGTTGAGATGCCTGTCATCAGATCTGCAATTATATTTCCTGTTACTGTTACTTCATCTGTTAATGTATCTGTTTTAAAAACCAATACATCTGGCCGGCGTGCAGCAAAGCGCTGATCGCTTGACATATAAGTTCTTGTTCTGTTGAAATGAACAAACTCTTCATAAGGAACCGGCTTATCCGGATCACTTATGTATTCGCTAAAACTATTTACTGATGTTGGTTTTGACCATGCTAATTTTCCACCCTGTTGCAGATACATTGTTTTATCTTCTTTATTTACAGGGGGCCATTTTGAAAATGTTTTCCATTCATTTGCACCTGTAACAAAAATATTTGCTTCTGCTATTTGAGAAATCTCCCCTTTACCTTTTAAGAAATAATTAAAGAAAGGAATTTCAAAGTGTTGCTGATAATATTCACTCGTGTTTGAGCCGAATTGAATATTGCCATGGTGTGTTCCATCATTATCTTCCCATTGGTCATGAAACCATGGCCCTTCAACAATTTTATTAAAAGCTTTGCCGGGATTATTTTGTTCTGCAGCTTTATAAGCATTCCATGCACCCCAGCAATCTTCAGCATCAAATAAGCCACCCACCCATAGCATGGCAGGTTTTAAATTCTTTGTAGCCTTACGTGCATCCCGTGCCTGCCACCATGCATCATAAGTTGGATGAGACATTACCTCTTTCCAAAATGCAATACTGTCGCCCATATATTTTGTAAGATTTTTTAGGGTGCCTGCTTCAAGAAAAAATTTATAATTATCATGATCCGGATAACCGGCTGAATAGGCATCAACTGATGTTGGCAAAGGATGTGGCTGGCCAAAACCAAAACCTAAAGCAGAATAAAAATCAAATGCATCCATTTGAAAAAATGCACCATTGTGATGAAAATCATCCCCGATAAACCAATTGGTAACAGGAGCCTGTGGACTTACCGCTTTTAATGCAGGATGATTGCTTGCAGCAGCCATTGTTGAATAAAAACCCGGATACGAAATTCCGAACACGCCGGCATTACCATTGTTATCAGGAATATTTTTTACAAGCCAGTCAATGGTATCATAGGTATCACTTGCTTCATCAGTTTCATTGCCTTTTTTGTTTGGGATGAATGGCCGTACATCTTTAAATTCGCCTTCACTCATCCATCTGCCACGAACATCCTGGGTTACCATTATATAACCTTCTTTAAAATATTCTTTTTGATAATTGTTCCAATAATTTATCCAGTTATTTTCTCCGTAAGGCTTGCAGGAATAGGGTGTTCTTTTTATTAATACCGGATGCTTTGCAGTTTTATTTTTTGGGATATAAATTGCTGTAAACAATTTTATTCCATCTCTCATTGGTATTTGTCTTTCTATTTTATAATAATTATTTACAATCCATATACTATCTGTCTGTTGGGCTAAAGCAGAAGACGAGATAAAAAATATATAAACAAATAGAAAGAGAAAAATTTTCATGTAAAGATTTTTTAGAATTCTAAATGTAAAGAAACTAAATTGTATGTATGAATAATAATGAAGAATTGATACAAAGCTTTTATGATGCATTTGCACGATTGGATTATGTAACGATGCAAAATTGCTATGCTGCAGACCCCATTTTTAATGATCCTGTTTTCGGAATATTACAACGTGATGAAGTGAGAGCCATGTGGGAAATGTTATGTAAAAATGCAAAGGATTTTTCTTTACAGGCAGAGAAGATAGAAGTTGATGGAGAATATGGAACCTGCAGCTGGACCGCAACGTATACATTTTCAAAAACAGGAAGAAGGGTGGTGAACAAAGTAAAAGCCCACATGCGAATTGAAAATGGTAAGATAACTGAACACACCGATGAGTTTGATATTTATAAATGGAGCAGGCAGGCTTTGGGTTTGCCGGGAATATTACTCGGATGGAGCGGATATTTAAAAAACAAAATAAGATTTGATGCAAAGAAAAAGCTGCAAATGTTTATGGATAAAAGTTCTAAATTTTAAACTCTAAATTCTAAACCCTGCTACTTGCAGGTAAAAAAAAGAAATGGTATTTTTCTACATCTCATTCTTAACCAAAACTATTTTTTATGATCATGCAAATTTTTAAAGACATTAACTGGATCGCTGTACTAGTTGGCGCTATAGGATATTTTATGTTAGGGGCCTTATGGTATTCTTTTTTGTTTCAAAAAAAGTGGATTGCTTATAACAAGATAGATATGAATGATCCGAATGGGAAAAAAGGAGTTGGCGCAATAATGTTCGCATCTTTTATTATGATGTTTATTTGTTCCGCGGGCATTGCAATACTTGTAGAATATATGGATTTAAAGGGATGGATGTATGGTGTAAAACTCGGGTTTTTAACAGGCGGATGTTTTGCTGTAACATCTATCGCGATCAATATGCTTTATGAAAAAAAACCTTTAGGGTTATTTTTTATTAATGGCGGTTACCAGCTTTTAGGAAATATTATTGCAGCAGTAATTATTTGTTGCTGGAGATAAATGTAATGTGCAGATATTTAAATGTGCTGATGTGCAAATATGCAAACCGATGATAGTGAATTTTTATCATCTGTATATTTGCACATCTTCTCATTTACACATTATTCTACCTTTGTAATTTTAAGCGCATTTGTTGGTAAATGTTTATGCACAGGTGTGCTGCCGGTATTTACAACCAAATCGCCTTCTTTTAAAAAGCCTCTCTCTTTTAAAATATTTATCTCATCAAAAATTATATCATCAAGGCTGTCTTCTTCATTGTAATAAAAAGCTCTTACACCCCAGCTAAGGCTTAACTGGTTTATCAAACTTTTTTCTTTACTAAAAATATACAACAATGATTTGGGGCGGTAACTGCTTAGCATAAAAGCTGTGTAACCGCTTTGTGTCATTCCTATCAATGCCTCTGCATTTACGTCCTGCGCCAGTTTACAGGCGCTGTAACATAATGCATCACTTAAAAAAGAAGGAGAATGCGATTGCGGCGCAAGTATATCATCACGGTCATAATCGTATGCGGTTTTTTCTACTTCTAAAATTATTTTACTCATGGTTTGTACAACTAATGTAGGGTGCATACCGGTAGCAGTTTCTGCACTAAGCATTACAGCATCGGCACCTTCCAGCACGGCATTGGCAACATCTGTTATCTCACTCCGGTTTGGTTTAATGCGGTCAATCATACTTTCCATCATCTGCGTTGCAACAATTACCGGCTTTGCCCTGTGCATACATTTTCGTATCAATTCATTTTGTATCAATGGTACTTTCTCAACCGGCAACTCAACTCCCAAATCTCCACGGGCAATCATGATGGCATCGCTTTCAATTATTATGTCCCTGATGTTTATGAGTGCTTCAGGTTTTTCAATCTTTGCAATAACTTTTGCTTTACTGTTGTGGGCTTTTAATATTGTTTTTAATTCGGTAATGTCTTTTACTTCACGTACAAAGGAAAGCGCTATCCAGTCTACATCCTGATCAATTATAAAATCAAGATCAATAAGATCCTTTTCAGTTAATGCAGGTAATGAGATTTTTGTATCGGGTAAATTGATCCCTTTTTTTGATGAAAGGCTACCACCCATAATTACCACCACTTTTACATCATTGTTGTCGCAAATTTCTGTAACTCTTACTTCCAGTTTTCCGTCATCAATCATGATGAGGTTACCGATCTTAACATCTGAGTGGAGATTTGGATAACTAACATAAATACGTTGTTTATTACCAATGCATTTAATATTTGTAAAAGTTAGTATATCACCTGGTACCACTTCCATAACATCATTTTCAATTTCTCCCACACGAAGTTTAGGGCCCTGCAAATCGGCGAGTATTGCTATGTTATAAGGTTCTGAAGCATTTATCCGGCGAATCAATTCAATAACCTGTGCCTTTCCTTCGTGTGAACCATGAGAGAAATTAAGGCGAAAAACATTTACACCTGCTTTTACAAGGTCTAAAAGTTTATCATAAGTATCGCAGGCCGGGCCTACGGTGGCAACAATTTTAGTTCTCTTTATTGAATGTTCTATACCCGCCTGCACATCCATATTGCGGTGAAGATATTTTGCTATAGTTTTTGCCATGTTGTTTATTCATTTAGCCGTTAAGTCAACTGGTCATTGAGCAATTAGTGTTTAAAATATAAATAACTTACTAATGAAGATTGACTAATAACAGATTTATGTAGATAATATTTTTACAATTTTCATCCATTCTTCACTTATTCTTTGTTTCTTTTTTACAGCTTCATTTAATGGAATATAATGCATACGATTGTTAACTATACCAACAAATACATTATACCTTTTTTCCAGTAAACATTCAATGGCAGCGTATCCCATCCGGCTTGCGATCAACCTGTCGAAACAGCTTGGTGCACCACCTCTTTGTATATGGCCTAAAACACATACCCTTACTTCCTGATCGGGTAATCTTTCTTTAATAACTTTTGCCACTTCATTGGCGCCGCCAAATTTTCCTTCTGCCACTACAATCAGGTTCACGAGTTTTTGTCTTCGTTCTTTTTCCATAAGTGCAGTAAGTATGGCTTCTATATCTGTTTCCTTTTCAGGTATTAAAATATTTTCAGCCCCTGTTGCAATACCGCTATGTAACGCAATGTATCCTGAATCCCGGCCCATAACTTCAATTACAAACAAGCGGTCGTGTGCATCCATTGTATCTCTTATTTTATCAATTGCTTCTACCGCAGTATTTACAGCAGTGTCAAAACCAATTGTAAAATCGGTTCCTGCAATATCTTTATCAATTGTGCCGGGTACGCCAATGCAGGGAATATCAAATTCGTTGCTAAATACCTGCGCACCACGAAAAGAGCCATCTCCTCCAATTATCACCAGGCCATTTATGCCGTGTTTTTTTAAATTAGCATATGCTTTTTTTCTTCCTTCAACTTCAAAAAATTCTTTGCACCTCCCGGTTTTCAGTATGGTTCCACCCCGCTGTATTATATTAGCAACACTCCTGCTTTCCATTTTAATAATATCATTCTCTACCATTCCTGCATAGCCTCTTACAATTCCGTAAACTTCCAAACCCATATAAATCCCTGTACGCACTACTGCCCGTATGGCCGCATTCATTCCAGGGGCATCACCGCCGGAAGTAAGTACCCCGATTCTTGTTACTTTTTTATTCATGATTAAATAGTAGGGCTGCTTTTTTTTAATAAATGTGTCAAATCTACATATTTACAAATAAACATATTTTTTGATGGATAGTGAACAATATTTAATTTCAACCAAATTCAAAAAAATGATAAGAAAATTTTCTGCGCTTTTTATTGCTGTGATAACAATGGCATCATTAGCTTTTAGCCAATTAAAATACCCGGATACAAAAAAGGTAACCCAAACTGATGATTATTTCGGTACCAAAGTAAATGACCCTTACCGTTGGCTGGAGGATGATAAAAGTGATGAAACAGCTGCGTGGGTAGCTGCAGAAAATAAAGTAACACAGGATTATCTTTCTAAAATTCCATTCAGAGACCAGGTACGAAAAAAACTTGAAGAGATGTGGAACTATCCTAAATACACCTCGCCATTTAAAGAAGGGCAATATTATTATTACTACAAAAATGATGGGTTACAAAACCAAAGTATTCTTTATCGCCAGGTTGGCTTAACCGGAACGCCGGAAGTTTTTATTGATCCTAACACCATGAGTAAAGATGGCACTGCAGCAGTAAGCACACCTTCCTTTACAAAAAATAAAAAATATGCTGCTTATATGATTGCACAGGCAGGCAGCGACTGGCAGGAAGCTTACGTTATGGATGTTGCAACAAAAAAATTGCTGAATGATAAAATTCAATGGATAAAATTCAGTGGCATATCGTGGAAAGGGGAGGATGGTTTTTATTACAGCCGTTACCCGCAATCAGATGAATCAAAAAAGATGATGAATCAAAACCAGGATCAGAAATTATATTATCATAAACTCGGTACTCCTCAAAGTGATGACGTTTTAATTTATGAAGATAAAGAGCATCCCTTAAGGAGTGCAGGCGGCGGACTTACTGAAGATGAAAGATTTCTTATTATACACCAGTCAGAAGGTACAAGCGGCTCACAGATATGGGTAAAGGATATGAAAAATGCCAACAGTAATTTTATTTTGCTGGTAAAAGGATTTGATACAAATGCTAACACAATTGATAATGATGGCGACAGGATTTTAGTGCGCACAAATGATGATGCGCCAAACTATAAAGTTGTTTCCATTGACCCCAAAAATCCATCAAAAGAAAACTGGCAAACAATAATACCAACAAGAACAAAATTGTTACAGAATGTTGGCAATGCCGGTAATAAATTATTTCTTACTTATCTCGAAGATGCATCCAGCAGAGTATACCAAACCAATTATAAAGGTATTCTTGAAAGAGAGATCAAATTACCCGGGATAGGTACTGCGGGCGGGTTTGATGGACATAGAGATGATAATGAATTATTCTATAGTTATGCTTCTTTTAATTATCCTCCTGCTATTTTTCATTATACAATCAGCAACGGGCAAATGGAATTATTCCGTAAAGCAGAAGCAAAAATAAATGCAGATAATTATCAAACAGTACAATCATTTTTTACAAGTAAAGATGGCGCCAAAGTACCCATGTTTATCACTTATAAAAGGGGATTGAAATTAAATGGTAACAATCCCACTTTGGTTACCGGCTATGGCGGATTTAATATTCCTTCAACGCCGGGATTTAGTATTTCCAATGCATTTTTTTTAGAGCAGGGTGGTGTGTATGTGTTGGTAAATCTTCGCGGAGGAAATGAATATGGCGAAGCCTGGCATAAAGCAGGGATGCTGCAAAACAAGCAAAATGTTTTTAATGATTTTATCGGCGCAGCAGAATTTCTCATACGTACACAATATACCAATCCGGAAAAGCTTGCCATGCGTGGTGGAAGTAATGGTGGGTTGCTGATTGGCGCAATAATGACACAGCGTCCTGATCTTTTTAAAGTTGCCATTCCGCAGGTGGGTGTTATGGATATGTTGCGTTATCATACTTTCACCATCGGTCATGCATGGGCAACAGAATATGGAAGAAGTGATAAGGAAGAAGATTTTAAAAATCTTATTAAATATTCTCCGTTACATAACTTAAAGAAAGGAGCAGTGTATCCTGCAACCCTTGTTACCACTGCAGATCATGACGACAGGGTAGTGCCTGCACACAGCTTTAAGTTTGCGGCTACTTTACAGGCAGATAATGCCGGCACCAATCCAACATTGATACGCATTGAAACAAAAGCCGGACATGGTGGAGGAAAACCAACCAGCAAACAAATTGATGAAGCTTCTGATATCTGGAGTTTTATTATGTACAATTTGGGGATGGAGTTTAAGCGGTAGGTTGTGAGTGGTTATAAGTAAACAAATAAAGATTTGAATTGAAAAGAAGGGAGCCAGCTTACGCAGTCTGTTTTTAATTTTGCAGCTAACGTTGCAAATGCAATATTGTGAGAAGTTATTTTTTCACCCTGATGTACTTTTCAATATTTGTTCTGTTTATTCCTGCGCTTTCAACTTTCTCAACACCGCTTTGAATAAGCGTGTCATTTTTTATGGTAACGGTAAATTTAAAATCATTACCCTCCCATTTTCTGTCATTGCAATATTCTAAATGTTCGGTGTACAAACTATCGCTAAGTGAATAACTGCCTCCGCCTGCAACAAAAACAGCGGCTGAATCTTTTCCTTTGTTCAGATCATGTTGTAAAAAAGCAAAATGTGTATCGTTGATAATTTTAATGAAAGATATATTTTTTGTGTAATCTGTCACTACTGTATCGCTTTTCTCTATGAGCATGCCGGTAATAAGTTTCCAGGTTCCAATTACAGAAGTTGGGGATTGCCTACTTACATTGCCGCCTGTGTTTTCTACACACGACAGTAAGGTTGTAACAAGTATTACGTATGCTATTTTGATTTTCATGATTTTAAAATTTTCAACATTACGGTGCTTGACGGAATTCTATTCCCCGCCCTTCGGCAATGCCCGGCGACTGAAGCTGATTAATGATTTTTTGTTGATGATTTATTCATTAGCCAAATTTATAACGTCGAGCTGGAACTACAGCTAAATTGAAAAACAAAAGTTGAAAGACACGTTCCGTCTGCCCACCTTTTGGCAATACTTTTGTTGGCGGTAGTTTTAGTTCATTGATGCTTTTAGTTTCAAAGCAGTTTCATTCTTAGGATTTATTTCTAATGCTTTGTCAGCAAATATTTTCACCTGTTTTTTATTTTTCAATTCCCAATAGCCTATTGCAATTTTTGTATAAACCTCATCGCTTGGCTTAGTCCAGAAATTTGAAACTGTATGCTTGTCTTTCAGCATAGATTTTAATATTTCGATTCCCTTATTAATATCAATTTTTTTGTCGATATAGTAATATCCAATTGTATAGAGCAAGCCTTCATCTTTTTCTTTTGTTTTATTATAACCGTCTTGCAAAATTTTTAATGCTTCATCTGTTTTACCATCTAAATCATAAACTTTAAAAAGTTGAAAATAGATAGTAAGATTATCCATTGCTGTTATACCAGTATTTTGTTTTTTTAACAATGCCATCTGATATGCTTTTTCTGCGTTTTGATATAACTTTTTTGTTCTTAAGCCATATCCTATATTAACTAAGTCAATATCCATAACTTCCTTCGAAGAATATACGGTATCAATAAAGTTGTCTATTTCATTTACTGAATATTTTTCTATATTGGATGATTGCAGAACTTGATACAAAAATTGATGATAGTTAATGTTACCAAATTTTTCTTTTTTTTCTTTTAGAACAGATGTATAATAAGAAATTAAAGATTCACCTGATAATTTTTGTCTTACGATATTATAATCTTCAAAAGCAAAAAGTAAAGCATCAGGCAAAGCATATAAAATACTATATGAATGAGAAGCTTTAGGATAACTCTCTTTTTTAATTTTTAAATAAGGGGAGAGATTTAATGAATCAAATAACTGATTTGCAAATTTCATTCTTTCATCTTCATCGTTTGCGATTGCAATAAAATAAGATAATGAATCTTTTATTTTTGCTGTGTATGATGAAAAATTAGGAGTATAATAAATTGGATATTCAAGTGAAAACGCCAAATAAGAACTGAAAAGCGAAGGGTCATTACGTAATATGTAATTGATGTAGTCTGCTCCCTGCGAAAGACCAACAGCTATCCTGAAATTTGTTGTATTATACTCTTGCGAAAGGTAGTTAATAAGCTCATTTTTCACAAAGGCGTAATATTTCATTCCCGCATTTGTAAGATTGGGGCTTTTATAATCTTCATTACCTCCTTCAATTTGCGCCCAAACAACAATTAAGTTTGGAACATCCCACATATTGCTTGCCGTTGCTGCAATATAATTGGCATGGTCATAAATAAATTCGTAAATAACCGGATACTTTTCTGACTTTGAATAATTCTTAGGCAGCCATATTTTGATGGGTATGCTATCATTTACGTAAGTAGAAAAGATTTTTTTTGTTACCAGGCTTTGTGCTTTTAAAAGCGTTGGCATCAACAGAAGTGTAAGGAAAACAACAAAAAGTCTTTTCATTTTCAATTTTTAATTAGTAAAGGAAAAGAAGAATGAGCAGACGAAATTGTATTTTTTAGACAAATTTTACTTCTCGACAAACTTGAAAACTAACTTATTATCTGCAAATTTTTGAATAGATTTAAAAAACGCTTTTGGATTTTGTCCGGTTAAATTCT
>JANXQO010000016.1 GCA_025353485.1 Chitinophagales bacterium | reverse complement strand
TTAAAAGTACAGCACACCCCAACCGCTTCACCCAAAAAATAACACCCCCTGCTTTCCAAATAAAATTAAAGATGTAGTACAGCTAAATTATACAGCCGATGAACTCTACTATTTTGTACGTTTGTCGGACAGTAGTAATTAAAAATAGGTTTAAAGTATAAATGGGATCTTTAGTTAAGCTGCATTTTACTGTAGGAATCAAAAAAATAGTTGTGCTTCTAAAAATAAATTACAAAACCCATCGCTAAACAATTACACTGTGGTTAAATATTTTACTGTAGTAACAGAAGGGAAAAAGAAATAAGCGCCGCCTTTTACAGTTACAAAATTTTTTAAACCGGTAATATATTTACTGGCTGTTTGCTGAGGGATTGTAAAGTTTTGTTCTGTTCCCGGTTCGGGGTTTTCCCTCACCCCAATAAATGGATCAGGATCAGCATATAGCTGTTTAAATTTTGGATAATTAGCCCATGTGTATTGAATAAATTCAAACTGACGGGAGATATCTGCATTAAAACAACCGAATAAAATACCAACTTCATCTTTGGGAGAATGATTGATTGCAGACCCGGTAAATGGTTCACCATATAAACGTACCCTCCTCATGATCCTGTGTCTCCTGGTTAGTTTCAGCGATTCCGAAGGGCCTGTTTCTTCAAACTGATCTCTTGGATTGGCACGACGGCTATGAGCACCAAACGGACATTTTAAACCTGTTTTATCTGTGTCAATATAATTAAAATCATTATCGCTGCTTAATCCCCCGGGATCTTTATCAGGAAATTTTACTAACGGTGCGCCGCCGGGCCAACGCCCCATCATCTTTGCCGCCAACATGGTACTTTCATCCGCATTTAAACTACCGTCTTCATTTTTAGTTTTATCATTTAAAAAATTCCAGAACCCATCTACATCCTCTTTTAATTGACGAAGAACAAAATAAGTTCCGTTTTTACCAAGATCTTTAAATGCTGAACCCGAAGCATCATCAGAAAGTAAATTCATGTTACCCTGATTTTCTTTAATAAGGGGAGTATCCGGGTAAACATTATATTCATTTTTATATCCCAAAATAAATTCTCCGGGTTTTATATTATCATTATTAATACCGGTAACACCACTGCCAATAATAGCAGGCTGTGCAATACCATCTCTAAAACCAAAATGTTCTTTATCATTTGGCAAAGCATATCCATCTAATAAAAAAACTTCTTTTAATCCGGATAAATTAAATTTATCACGCAATTCATTTACACGGATATTAATTACAGGTTCACTCTTTTCAAAAATCATAATTATTAAATGTACTTCCTCATTATTGGGGCCGCCCCAATTCCATTTTTCCGGATCACTGCTGTCGTAATCTCCTAACAGCCGCTGCCGGTGTGGTGTTACAATGCCTTCTCTAAACTCACGAATAAAAGTGCGGATATTATTTTCCATTAAGCCCAATGCTTTAAGGCCTGCGCTGGTAAAACCAATGTTCATGCATGATTCGGCTATTTCTGTATTTACTGTTGTAATATTTTCTGTAATTCCTTTCAGGTATTTTTTTACCAGGGGTGCATCTATAATCTGTAAAAGAAAATATTTTGATACCTGTACTTCTTTATATTCTTTAACCAGGAAGCCTTGAATTTCTGAAAGTTCTAATTGTTCCATTGCAGCTTAATTTAAAATCGTTTTAAAAATAATTGCGCATGTTCTTCAGAAAGATTTTTACGCAGCTCATTCCTGATTAAAGTATTGTTGACAATATTTTTTATTGAAAGATGATGATATGCACTGTACCATACCTGTGTAAGTACCTGTGTTCCCCGGCTCCATGCTAAAAAATGTTCTTCATCATAAGCGCCGCCGGTAAATAAAAAATTTGTTTTAGGAAAGTTTACTGTGTTACTAAAAATACCGGTTAGCCCCCAGCCGGATTTATCAATAAAATCACCGAGATATTGTTGCCAGCTACCATCAAAATTGCTGAAGAACATCATATGCTTATTATTATCTATTAGCACCCATCGTGCAAAATGAATTGTAGGAATACCCATTAGTTTTCCTTTTACAAAAAAATTTCTTACCAATGATTTGGTAAATAACATAAGTGCCTGTATGGTAACTAATCTTACGTTACCGGGCTTTACTACCAATACCTGTGTAAATTGATTTTGGTTGAAAAGATCTTCATACGCTTCCAGCTTTCTAACATTGCTATCCGGTAACTGGCTTAGCATTATCTCACTATTCTTATCCCGCCTTTCGTAAAAAAAATGAACAACCAATATCCAAATAATTATAACCGGTAATAGTATCAACATAACCAAACCCAGTACAATCATACCTAACCAGTTTATCGCAGGTATTTTTGTTTTTTGTTTTGACCATTCAAACTCAGTCCTGCTATCAACTTCCTGTTGAATAATTTTTTGAATTTGAACTGCAGACTTGCCATCCCATTTATTGGTGTGCAAAAAATTCCAGATGTGTTTCCGGAGTTTTTCTTCCTGCTGTATTTGTTGTAAACTACGGCCGGGAGCTCCTACATAAAAAGCAGTTGTTTTTATACACCATTGCTGTAAATACTTTTTCCTGCTTTCAATGTTTCTCACAGAAGGTTCAGGATAACCCTCACAACATTCATATAACTCATCAAAGTATTCAGGAAAAATAGTTACCAGGCCATTCAAGTGATCTTCTTCAGTTCCATCATAATTTGTAGAAAATACCAGCCTTTCTTCCAAAGGAAATGCAGTTTTATCGCGGAAAGAATCTTCTCTTAAAATAAACCAGCGTGCATAATGAAGGGTGCCAAGTTTATCAAACCTTTCATTCAAACCCTTATCAAGGCCCACCTTAAACCTTTCAAGTATTTCATCAAGTTTTGTAATGCTGTCTTTTCTAACAGGTGTAAGTAAAGTAAGCGGGTTTTGATGGGTCATAACTTATGGCTTTAACTTACTGTGCCATGCTATATTAAATTTATTTAAAAGTGATAAGGTTAGCAGTAAAGTAATGGCAGCAATAATGATTTTTAAATATACAGCATTTCACTAAAAATTGTATAAACTAAAATTCCTGTTTATTTGCTTGCACCAATTATAAACCCGGCTACATCTTTTTTAAATGCATTTGCTGATGATGAATTAATGTACATCATGTGCCCGGCAGGATAATATTTAAGTTGAATATTTGGCTTTAATTTTTTATCTAAACCAAGATGATCAAAAGTATATTCGGTTGCATAGAATGGCGTAGCAAGGTCATAATAACCATTTAGTACCAAAATTTTCAAACTTGGATTACGGCTCATTGCATCTACAAGATCTATGGCAGTGTTGGGTGTTGAGGGATCTGTAGGATCTGAACCACCACTTTTTTTGTGCTTCCAGTCCCAGGCAAATCCTTCAGCACTGTAAGCCGATGTGTGATAATTATATTTTCTATCCATTTTTAATTCACCATAATAATAACTTAAAAAAGCGGTGGTAAAAGCAGGGCTGATGGCTGAACTCTGCGGGTCATCATTGGCATTTTCGCCCAACAAGTTTTGATTGATTCCTTTATACCGGGAGTCAAGTCTGCCCACTATCATGTGTTCACTTCTCAAAAGCTCCTGCGTAAATCTTGGCTCATTTACACGAAGATTGGCACGTGAAAGATATTCTTTACTCAGACCTGTAAAGCCAGCCAATTTAGTAAGAACCATATCTTTTTCTGTATCAGTTAAACGGTCGCCTTTCATCAATGCGGAAGCATATTCTCCTTCTGCAAAAGCTTTAACATCATTTAAAAAACTCTCAAGATTTTCGGGCTTGTTGCTTATTTTATTATGATACCATGCTGTGGCAGCATACGTGGGTAAATGTAAAATGTAAGAAAGATCATCATACTGCTGAAAGGTGAGCGTTCGCAGATCAAGCACGGATGATACGAGTATCACACCATTCATTACCATTCCAAGATTTTCCTGCAAATAATCTACAACTCCTGCAGAGCGCATGGTTCCATAACTTTCGCCCAATAAAAATTTAGGAGAGTTCCACCTGTTATTATCGGTAACATATTGTTTAATAAAATTGCTGATAGATTTTATATCCTGGTCAACACCCCAAAAATCTTTGTTCTTTGCTTTTCCCACCGCATGGCTCAATCCCGTTCCTACGGGATCTATCATTACAATATCTGTTACATCTAAAATTGAATTGGTATTGTCTTCAAATTTATAGGGTGGGGGAGGATTGTATTCAGGATCGTTAACTATAATTTTTTTAGGGCCGATAACGCCAATGTGTAACCAGTAGGAGGATGAGCCCGGGCCGCCATTATAAGAAAATGTTACCGGCCTTTTATTGTTGGTATCATCCTCTTTTGTGTAGGCAGTATATCCAAACAAAGCTATTGGTTCGTCTTTCTCATTCATTAAAATTAATGCGCCTGCTTTGGCGGTATAATTAATTGTTTTGCCGCCAATTACCACACTGTGTTTAGTTACAGATTTAATTTCAGCAGGTACTTTGATGTAGGAAGTATCTTTAGGAGTTTCCTGTGCATGAACATTACTGAAACAAAGAAGGATTGAAATACATTGAAGAAATATTTTTGATCTCATAAGCATATATTTAAAATTAGAATTATCAAATATAGCGTATAACATTCTTCATCCTGTTACTCAAAAAATTATCGAATATTTTTTTTGAGTGGCATCTATTTAAATAAAATCTTTATTAGCTTAGCAAAAACTATAAATTATGACAACTCAGGAAATTGCAAACCGCCTTGTTGAGCTTTGCCGCAAAGGCGATTTTGAAAAAGTACAAACAGATCTGTTTGCTGATGATGCGATAAGCATTGAACAGGAAGCCAGCCCTGCATTTGAGAAAGAAACAAAAGGCAAAGCAGCAATTAAAGAAAAAGGGCAAAAATGGAATTCGATGGTGGAAGAAATGAAAGGGATTACTCTTTCTGACCCCATAGTTGCAGGAAATTCTTTCGCTTTAACTATGCGAATGAATGTTGTTATGAAAGAACGTGGCCCAATGGATATGACAGAACTTTGTGTTTACAAGGTTAAAGATGGCCAGATCGTTTCAGAAGAATTTTTTATGTAAACTGCAGGCACTTATTTTTTAAAATACAACACAGCAATAGTGAGGGTAACATCGTATACGTAAATCTTTTAAGATGCTTTATCAAGGTGTTTACTATAAGATGGTGTATTATTCGTTTTTTTAAATCCCATAACTTTTAAAAACTTCTCATGCTGTTTATTAGATACTACTTTATAAATAAGAGAGTGTACACCTTTTGAAATAAGAAATTTTTGCTCACTTATAAAAATAAATTCACCTACTTTATAATCACGGTATTTAGGAACGGTATAATTAAGTTCTACAAATGCGCTACCATTATTATCAAGCCGGGCAACAAATATGTTGGCAATAACAAGGTCACGTAAAACAACAAACTTCAGGTTATTTTCATTTTCGTCATGCACATAGGCAGGAAAATATTTAGTAATATCTTTTTTATAAAAAGAAAGAAATTTATACACCAGTTTTTCTCCTCCTTTAAATTCTATCAGTTCAAAATCTTCTTTGGCATTGTAAATTTTTATCAGATAAAAAAGATTTATAAGAAATAAAATTGAATTGGTTAAAATTATTGGAAAGGCATTTATAAAGATTCCATAAACAATAAAGCAAACGCAGCCCCCCGTATTCAGCCATCTGAATTTAATATCGTTGGTAACTAAAAGCGAAATGGCGAGCAATATTGATGCAGCATAGCCAATAAGAGGTATAAACATATCATTCATCAATTTATAATTATAGAGCAAAAGTATTTGGAACAAAATGAAGTTGGCAGAATACCTGTAAGTTTGTTATTCCCTTTTTTTTAGAAAGGGTTATAACATTTTTTAATATTCTCTTTTCAACAACATAACTTATGTACTTTTACAAAAAATACTCCGATGAAACTTTTTGTAGCCGGCTTGCCTTATGATCTTGATGATGCAGAACTTGAAGAAATATTTGAGAAGTTTGGAACCGTAACTTCTGCAAGAGTCGCTATTGACAGGGAGACTGGTAAAAGTAAAGGCTTTGGATTTGTAGAAATGCAGAACGATTCTGAAGGCAAAGAAGCTATTGAGAATTTGAAAGATATTTCTCTTGGTAAAAAACCATTGGTGGTTACGCAGGCAGAAGAACGCAGCACACCAAAGCCACCCACCAGAGGCGGCGGCTATCGTGGCAGATAGATACTATGCATTTTTAAATTATTGTCATGCAAATTTTTAATGCACTTCGCCGGCAATGGCCTGGTATATTGGGGGCCAATAATCGGTTTATCAGTTCCACTACTTTTATCGGCAGTTAATAAAATATTTAATTTTCCAGCAAGCCATCTTTTTTCCACTGAACCAAAACATTGATGGTAGAGTCAGCTAATTTGGGATGTTTAAAGGGCATAAAACCTTTATCTCCGGGGTTCCTGTTAACACGCTCTATCAATGAATCAATATTGCCCTTTACAGCTATGTAAGTATCGAAGGCTTTTTTATTTCCCTTTGGAGGAAAATGGCATGGCGAACAATTAGCTACCACTAATGGTTGTACGTTGGCGGTATAAGTAAGTTTAGGCGCAGCTTTTACAGCATTTTTTGATGACGAACAAAACTGCAAAACAAAGGGTGCCGCGAGCAGAAGTAAAACACATAATTTTTTCATGAAGTTGTAGTTGTAAATGTTTAAAAGATATTGAAAGATATTGAAATTTTAAAAAACCAGGCAAGTATTATTAATAATCAATATAAAACCAGAGCCTGGTTTAATTTTTGAGACTTGAAAAGATAAAAATATCCCTATGTTGGGCATCATTTTTTTAATAACTTTTATAGCCCTCATTACTCTTTGTATAGGATTTTTTGAGATCAGGATTCCATTTCTTTCCATTCCTGCAAATAAATATCAAAAATTTAAATTTACAGGCAAACTCAACAAGCATCACAGAAAAATGGTAAGAAAGCGAATGTGGAATAACCAGATACACAAAGGGTTTGTTGAACTGCTAACGTGATTATTAACAGGTTTGCCGCACTGCCTTACGAACAATAAATTCTACATAAATATTTTTACTTCTTTAGTAGTTATTTACTTCTCCATAATTTTTCCGGGGTTCATTCCAAATAAATCGCCATAGTAGAATTCATAGTTCTTTCGTACTTTTCGTTATGCAAAATTCTTTTTTGCTTTACGGGGCTAATGGCTATACCGGGGAATTAATTGCACGGTATGCAGGTGAATATGATTTACAACCCATACTTGCCGGAAGAAGTGAAGAAGCTTTATTGCAGCTTTCAGCAAAACTTAACCTGACATACAAGGTTATTGACCTGAATGACACGCCTGCATTAGTTGCAGCATTAAAAGAAGTAAAAGTAGTTGTACATGCAGCAGGGCCATTTCAATTTACCGCAAAGCAAATGGTAGAAGCCTGTTTGAAAACCGGCACACATTATCTTGATATTAATGGAGATATTGCTGTGTTTGAAATGCTGAAACAATATGATGCTGCAGCAAAGCAGAAAGGCATTATGGTAATGCCGGGTGTTGGCTTTGATGTAGTACCAACAGATTGCATTGCTTTATTGCTAAAAAAACTTTTACCGGATGCAGTTAAATTAAAATTAGCATTTGCGATGATAGGAGGTGGATTATCTCATGGCACCGCAACCACAATGGCAAACAGGTTAGGTGAAGGTGGTGCGATAAGAAAGAATGGAAAAATTGTTCGTACATCGCTTGGCAAAAATGGAATGTGGATTGACTTTGGGATAAAAAAATTATTTGTTATGAGCATTCCATGGGGTGATATTTCAACTGCTTATTTTACAACCGGTATTCCTGATATTGAAACATTCGCAGGTGTGTCACCCAAAACATATCACCTTTTAAAATTGCAGCCATTGTTCAACTGGCTTTTGCGAACATCTTTTATCCGCAATTTTATTAAAAAGAAAATTAATAAAAGGGGCGCCGGGCCCACAGATGAAATGCGAAACAAAGCTACAGGATTGGTTTGGGGACAAGTAACCAATGCTGCAGGCAAAACAGCATTAGCGAGATTGAGCGGCCCGGAAGGATACACTTTAACCCTTCACAGCACCTTGCTGATTGCAAAAAAAGTTTTAAAAGGAATTGCTGCACCGGGCTACCAAACTCCTGCAAAAGTTTACGGCGAAGATTTTGTGTTAGAAATACCGGGTGTAAAAAGAGAAATAATTAGTGGAGATTAAATTATTTCTTCGTTTTGCTGTGGAAAAGTTTTTAAAGCAGTTTGTTGACAAATATTAGCAATGATTACAGCTTTATTTTCAGCACTGCAAAAAATTCCAACAAGTTTAATGACTTAACTCCAAGTTGGTTTGCAATCGGTGGAATTCTGTTCGCTTTAGTTTTACTTTCCTGCGTAATGATGATTGCACTCTCACACATTCCCATTGCAATCAAATAAGGGTCCGCCCAAGGTCCTGTTCTGTTCATTTTGTTCTTCCACTCACCTAAATTGTATTTGGCTTTTATCAATGGAATTTTACTTGTCTGGCAAGCATCAATTCCTAAAAATATTTCTTTATTCCTGTTGCTCCAAAGCAAAAGCTTGTCGGTTGGATAATTGGTGTTTTTAATTTCTCTCTGCACTTCAATATGTGAAACAAGTTGTCCGTTCAGAAATGAAGAAGTAATGTGCTCCCAAATAGTTGGAAAAAGATTTTTAGGATAACGTTCATGAAGTTCTTTGATTGAACTCAAGTCAATAGTGTAAATATCATTGGTGAAAAGATTCCGCTTAATTGCCATTAGATAAATTTTTGCAGATACTTATCCTTAATACCTGTAATGGTTGACAATGAAGTGTAGGTTAAATCTCCTCTCTTGTATGAATCAATCAAATTATTCAACACTAAACGACTGGTACGTTTGATGTAGGTCTGTTCCCAATTTCTTCTTCCAAATCCTTTGCTCTGCACTGATTCTAATTTTGATTTCAGTTGCATATATTGGCTTTGGGTTATTATTCCCAAAGTTTTCATTTGGATTATCGTAACCGATTTACTTACACCAAATAGTTTTGAGACTTCTCCCAATTGTTTCAATGTCGTGATTGGAAATTCTTTTATCGCACTTCTCAACCGCTGTTCAGACATCAATAAGAAAGCTGCAAACTCATCGCAATATTTTTCTTCGGGTTGGTTGTCTTTGTCCCTTTCAAAATCAACGGTGCAAATTCCGTCTTGTCTTTTCAGTAAATGGCAAAATTCATGGAACAAAGAAAACAATCTTACTTCGTTTGAATCACTCTCATTCAGCACCATTACACTCACATCACCATAAACAGAAAATGCACGGACACCATTTGACTTTAAGGGATGCTCCAAAACAGGAATGAAAAATTTTTCTTCAATCAACGATTTGTAATAAAACAAAACCGTTTCCTGTTTGCTCTCAATAATTTCTTCCAGCACATCAAAATCAATTTCCAAAAGTTGCCTCACTATGTTTGCTAACTCAACCGCTGAAACATTTGTGTTGATATCAGGCAGTGTGGTTTTTCTTCCTGTAATTTCCCGTAATTCCTCTGCCAGATAAAGTGCTTTCCGTTTTGCTAAAAAGACTTCTGAAGAAATTTTTTTATTACGGTTCAAACGGTAATCGTGTGGCAACTCTGTTGTTTGCGTTGTGTCAACAGAGTAAAAAGCAATCAACGGTCTTTTGTAAATGTCAGCAAGATGAATTAAGTCATTTTGTGAAATGGCTTCTTTACCATCTTCAATGCTTAGATATTTAGCTTTAGAAAGTTTCAGCTTTTTGGCAACTTCATCTTCCGTCATTCCTGATGATTTTCGCATGAAAGCAAATACTTCAGGTTGAATTCGATATGTGGTTTGCTCTCTCATTTGATTTTAAAATTGCAATTTATTTAAATCAATATTTTCATCCAAACAATATTTTCTTAATCTCCTCACTCGCTTTCTTCATTGCCTCTTTCGTTTTATCTTTTAATTGCTGTGCTTGTTGCCTTATGCCTATAATATGTTCTGCAATTTCTTTTTGTTTGTCAGGTGGTGGAACTGGAACTAACAAAGATTTAATTATTGGAATTGTTATGTTGCCTTGAACTGCACCGATTTTTTCTCTCTCAATAAGTTCAATAAGCAATTTGGAATTTAGATAGTAAGACAAAAATTCTCTGTTTAATATTGTTCCGTCTTTGAGAGTAAACTTTATCATGAAAGAACCAAAAGCAAAGCCGTCAATTTCTTTTGGCACTATTGCAACTACACCGATTGTTCCACTTCTGCTTATTAAAAAATCGTTTGTGTTTACAAAGCAATTTCCTATTTGAGTTCTTGCACTTTCGGGGAGATAAACAACTTTGTCAATTACGATTTCATTTCGTCTTAAATCTTTTATTCGCAAAAGAGGAACACCTTTTTCAACATACTCATTATTGAACGAAGCACCATAATTTATTTCGCTTAATTCCTCTCCCAATTTTTGACTTTTATATTTTGACTTTGCAATTGCATCAAGCAATTGATGAAAATATATTTGATGAAATGCAGGGTCAAATCTGTCTCCCGAAATTTCTTTTACTGTTGTCGTAAAAATTCTATTCTTCAAAATGTTTTCGGGTGGAGCAGGCAAAGTAATTCCTAACTCTTGCAGCAAGTAATCATCAATGCTTGCTAAGATTTTTGCGGCTTCCGCTTCGTTCTTTTGTTTCTGCTCAACTACTTTGTTGGTGATTTGTAAAATACGTTTGTCGTAAACAATGGGAATAGAAAGCAATGCAGGATTATCTAATGCAGGTCGTGTTCCGCCTGTGCTTCTGCGGTTTGCTAATTTTTCTCCAATGTCTGAATTAAGAAATGCTGCAAGTGTTTCGCTTATTTCCTTGCTTCCTGTTCTGATTACACAAATGTGTTGATTGATATTCCCTTCAAAATTTTTGGGTGCAACAGAGGCAATAGCCATTCTTCCAACTCCTGTAATTTTTACCAACAAATCATTTTCAAAAACCTGACTGCGTTTCAAATATTTTTCATGTGTTTCTTTATTGATGTATTTGCAATCATCATATTCTAAAACTCCAGTAGGTGAAAGGTTTTGCACCCGTAGAAAAGGAACTCCGTTTTCTTTGTGAGTGTAATACAATTCACTTTCCGTTGTCTTCGGTGTAGCTCCGCTTGCAATAGAAACAACATAATCACGTAATTTTTTCGGCCTTTTAGCCAAAACTTTTTGCTCTAATGCCAGCAAACCCGGCACGTAATAAAACGGGTCAAAGCGTTTTTCCAATTCGCTTCGTTGCAGAATAAAAACTTTGTTTTTATTGAGAGCAGGTGATATGGTAAAGCCATTATTCACTTCAGCTTTTTTAAATTATTGGCAGACAATAATGATTTCATTTGAGTAATGGCAATAGCGTTCAATTGTTTCACTCGTTCACTCTGTTGCAAACCCTGATGAATTAAAACCGCATTGATACTTTCAAGGTTGGAAAGTACCACCAGTTGTTCAATAGTTGCATAATCACGTATGTTGCCATCCTGTTTCTGATTGGCATCACGCCATTGTTTCGCAGTCATACCAAATAAAGCCACATTCAGTAAATCGGCTTCATTGGCATACACGAAATTGATTTGTTGTTTAGTAAGCTGAGGTGGAATCAGTTTTTCTTTGATGGCATCAGTGTGAATACGGTAGTTTACTTTTGCCAACGTTCGCTGCAGATTCCATTCAAGTTTCAGGCGAGTGTTTTCTTCTTCTTTCAGGCGTTGAAATTCTACAATAAGATAAAGCTTAAACTCAGAAGAAATCCAGGAAGCGAATTCAAATGCAATGTCTTTATGGGCAAAAGTGCCTCCGTATCTACCGGATTTAGAAATAATTCCTATAGCATTGGTGGCATCAATCCATCTCTGAGGTGAAAGAACAAAATAATTACTGCCGGCTTCCTTTTTAAACCTCTCGAATTCGAGAGGTTTAAAATCAGGATTGCAAAGTTTTTCCCACAAACCAATAAATTCAATGGTACTTCGGCTACGCATCCAATTATTTATTATAGCAAAAGGTTCAGAACTATTTCTTGATTTTGCAATATCAGTTAACGAAATATAGTCTGCTACCCCTTTTGAAAAAAGAGTAATTTCTGTTCCCTTTACATTTATGGTTTTATTGATTGCCATATTTAATTAGTTTTTAGCAGTCTTTTAATTATGGCAAATCAGCCATAATAAAGAATTATTTGAGAAGCTATAATTATTTCTCCATA
>JANXQO010000187.1 GCA_025353485.1 Chitinophagales bacterium | reverse complement strand
TCATGCTGAATCTCTTCCAGCGTTTCATAAAAATCACTTCCCATTATGTAACTGTTTAATATAGTAGTTCCAATACCAATTCTTGTTCTTATCCCAACAACGGTACTCTCAAGCCTTGATGCATGAATGATACAACCTTCTGCAATAATTGTTTTTTCCAAAGTTGTACCACTGATCTTTGCGGGAGGTAACATTCTTGCACGGCTGTAAACAATTTTATTACTGTCAAATAAATTAAATGGTGGAAGGTCAAGCGTTAAGGCGATATTGGCTTCAAAAAAAGAATGAATGTTACCAATGTCTGTCCAATAACCATCGTATTGAAAACTGCTGACTTTATATTTACTTATTGAATCCGGGATAATTTCTTTTCCAAAATCTGTTGCTGTTTTATGTTCAGTCTCTAAAAGATCAAATAATAATTTTCTATTGAAAATATAAATTCCCATAGAAGCAAGATAATTTCTTCCACTGTGTTTCATTTCTCCTGTATCACTAATCCATTCAGGAAGTAATTCTGTTTTCGGTTTTTCTATAAATGAAGTGATCAGGTTATTTTCATCTGATTTAAGAATACCAAATTCAGGAGCTTCTCTTTCACTAACAGGAATAGTAGCAATGGTAATATCAGCAGCGCTTTTAATATGGCTATCGAACATTTCAGCAAAGTCCATTTGATACAACTGATCGCCTGATAAAATCAAAACATATTCAAATTCATTTTTGTCTATATGCCTTACTGATTGTCTTACTGCATCGGCTGTACCCTGGAACCAGGTTGGATTATCAGGTGTTTGTTCTGCTGCCAATATATCAACAAAGCCGCTGCTGAATGCACTGAACTGGTATGTATTTTTTATATGTTTATTAAGGGAAGCAGAATTGAATTGCGTTAATACAAACATCCGGTTAATGTTAGAGTTAATGCAATTGGAAATTGGAATATCAACCAACCTGTATTTACCTGCAATAGGAACTGCAGGCTTACTTCTTGCTGCTGTTAACGGATATAACCTGCTGCCGGCTCCGCCGCCAAGAATTACGGATATTATAGACTTACTGATCATGTTAAAAATATTTATATAGTTTGATAGATATCGATATATTTTCCGGCGCTATTTTCCCAGCTGTTATCTATTTGCATAATTTGTTTGCGAATATTGCCAATGACTTTTTTTTGTGAATATAATTGTATTGCCCGATAAACTGAATTAGTTATATCGCCAACACTTGCCTGGTTAAAACAAATACCGTAACCGCCTTCTTCACCAAAATCTTTTACTGTATCTTTTAATCCCCCGGTATTGCGAACCATCGGAATTGTTCCATACCTCATAGCATACATTTGATTTAAACCGCATGGCTCTACCCTGCTGGGCATTAATAAAAAATCGGCACCGGCATACATTTGATGAGCAAGCTTTTCATTATATCCAATTTGCGAATTATAATATCCCATAAACCTTCCATTCAATTGCTGCAATTGATTTTCTACAACCGGATCACCGCTTCCTAAAATTAAAAAATTCATTGCTCCATTAATATAATTTATCGAATCAGCAATTGCCTGCGGCAAAAGATCTGCGGCTTTCTCTCCAACCAATCTTCCAATAAAAATTATTAAAGGTTTTTTTTCATCCAATCCAAACTGTTTACATAAAATCTTTTTATTTGCTGCCTTGCCAACATCTGCATCATTAATGCTGAATTCGTTAGTAATGTATGTATCAGTTGCAGGATTCCAAATTTCTTCATCTATACCATTTAATATCCCAACACATTTTCCTTTTTCATATTCAAAAAGCATTTCCAAACCATTTGCACTATATTTTAATTCATTTAAATAACCAGGACTAACGGTTGTAACTTTTGATGAGCAGCGAACTCCGGATGCTAATGAATTAATGGTTTTATCCCATTCAAGCATTCCCCATTTCCATTTATCCCATTCAGGAATATAATTCGATTTATTCCAATCCATCCATCCCTGGTATTGAGCATTATGAATAGTAAGCACAGTGGGTATTGATGACAGACGCCTGTATGCATTACAATTCTGCATCATAAAAGGAATGAGAGCTGCCTGGTGGTCATGTACATGAATTACATCCGGTAAATCTTCCCATTTATTTATCCAGTCAACTACGGCAATTTGAAAGGCGGTGAACCTTTCACTATCATCTTCATAACCATAAATTTTTTCCCTGTCAAGTAAATTATTAATATCAATAAGATAAAGATCAAAGCCAAGATTGTTTGATGATTCTTTTATAACAGTATAATTAAACCAATAGTGAGCCATCCCGAAGCCGCCTTTACTAACTACATTAAATTCATTTTCGTACAAAAATTTTGTGCGATACATGGGTACAACAACCTTGGCAATGTGCCCAAGTTTATTTTGATATTTGGGCAATGCACCAACCACATCTCCCAAACCACCGGCTTTGGCATAAGGGTAACATTCTGCACTAACATGTATTATTTCCATCTGTCTAAATAAAATGGAAGATCAAATTAAGCATGATTTTGTTATTAACAAATTATAAATCAAAACTTACAAAGTAAAAAAAATCTGTTACTTTCAATTTCTAAATTTATTGCTATGGCAATGTCAATTACAAATACAACTCCTGTTAAAATGAGTGGCGCCGGTTTAAAAGAAACTAATTATGGCGCCCTAACCACTTTGGTAACAGTGTTTTTCTTTTGGGGATTTATTGCTGCCGGTAACAGCGTTTTTATTCCTTTCTGCAAACACTATTTTAAACTAGATCAATTTCAAAGTCAATTGATTGATTTTGCATTTTATGGGGCTTACTATCTTGGCGCACTGGGTTTATTTGCTTACGGTTCTTTTGGTGGTAAAGATCTTGTTGGAAAATGGGGTTATAAAAAAAGTATTGTTTATGGATTATTATTCTCTGCTATAGGAGCAGTTGCAATGATAATTGCAGTGAATGCAAATACTTTTACAGGCTTGCTTGTGGGTTTGTTTATAGTGGCATTAGGATTTTCGCTGCAACAAACGGCAGCACAGCCTTTCGCAATTTCATTAGGCGATCCTGCGACAGGAACAAGCCGCGTAAATTTAGGAGGAGGTATTAATTCCTTTGGAACAATGATCGGGCCTATCATAGTTGCTCTTGCATTATTTGGAACAACGGCAGCCCTAACTTCCGAACAGATAGAAAGCTTAGGGCTTGACAAAGTAATTCTTTTATATGCATGTGTCGGTATACTTTTTATTGCGGCGGCCGCTTTATTTTATTTTTCAAAAAAAGTACCTTCTGGTATTTTAATAGAAGAAGTTGAAAAAGCCAATAAAGCATTGTACTCATTATTAATAATTACAGGATTACTGATAATAATGTTTGTGCCTGTATTTAATAGTTATAAAACTGATCTTACCAATGCCACTGCAGCAGCAAAGCACGATATGGAAACATATAGAATGAAATGGCTGTTTGGGGCATTAGCTGTGGTAGTGTTAAGTCTTCTTATTTCTAATTGGAGGGCTATTAAAAATCCTGAAGGTTGGGGAGCTATGAAATATCCGCAGTTGGTGCTGGGTATGCTCGCCATTTTTGTTTATGTAGGAGTAGAAGTTACTATTGTAAGTAACTTAAGTGAGTTATTAAAACAAAAAGATTTTGGAGGTTTACAATCTTCTGAGGCTGCAAAATATGTTTCATTGTATTGGGGTAGTTTAATGATAGGAAGGTGGGCAGGATCTATCCCGGCTTTTAATTTCAATGCTCAAACAAAAAAAATTCTTTTAGGAGTTGTTCCGCTCATTGCATTCTGTGTTGTTATTGGTGTAAATACATTGGCAAAAAATGATATGAGTCCTCTATATTATTATGTAGTATGTGTGCTTGTACAAATCGCAGCATTTTATGTATCGCAAGACAAACCTGCAAGAACACTTTTAATTTTTAGTTTATTGGGAGTTACTGCAATGGTTATAGGATTATTTAATACTGGCACTATTGCGATATATGCTTTTTTAAGTGGCGGTTTATTTTGCTCAATCATGTGGCCTAGCATTTTTAATCTATCAATTACCGGATTGGGAAAATATACAACTGAGGGTTCTGCATTTTTAATTATGATGATACTTGGCGGAGGAATTATTCCTCCTATACAAGGCAAGCTTGCAGATTTTCTTCAATCAAAATCTGATATAGCCGGCTCAGGAATTCATCAGTCGTATTGGGTACCGGTTGTTTGTTTTGCATATCTTGCCATATTTGCATTTGTTGTAAAAGGTATTTTAAGAAAACAGGGGGTTGATTATGATACACCTGTTGTAGTTGAATCTTCTCCTGAAGGTGCATTAGAAGCATAAATATTTTAAATAAATCCTGATGGATATTTCAAACGAACTTGCTATAGGAATTGATATTGGTGGTACCAATACAAAATATGGGATTGTAAATCATCGTGGCGAAATCCTTCAACAGGGAGAATTGCGTACTGATAAATATGCTAAAGTTGAATCATTTATTGATGCTTTATATAAAACATTACAACCTGTAATCAAGTCAGTAAAAAGATCAAACATTCAAGGCATTGGTATAGGCGCTCCCAACGGAAATTATTATAGCGGTACGATTGAATATGCCCCCAATTTAAAATGGAAAGGTATTATACCGATAGCAAAAATGATGTCGGATAAATTCGATCTGCCGGCAGCTTTAACCAATGATGCAAACGCAGCCGCTGTTGGTGAAATGACCTACGGTGCTGCCAGAGGAATGAAAGATTTTATTATGATTACCCTTGGAACTGGTGTGGGCAGCGGTATTGTAGCTAATGGGCAATTAATTTTAGGTCATGATGGATTTGCCGGAGAATTGGGCCATACTATCGTAATACCCGGAGGCCGGCTGCATACCGGTACGGGCATGCGTGGCTCACTTGAAGTATATGCTTCCGCTACCGGTGTGGCAAAAACTGCTATAGAACTGCTGGAAAAAAATCCTGATAAAACAAGTTTATTAAGAAGTTCTTCAGAGGCAGAAATAAACAGCAAATTTGTTTATGAATGTGCTATGAAAAATGATAAGCTTGCAAAAAAAGTATATGAGTATACCGGTAAAATTTTAGGACAGGCACTTGCAAATTTTGTTATGTTCTCTTCACCGGAAGCAATTATTTTATTTGGTGGATTAACAAAAGCCGGCGATATGATAATGAAGCCAACACGGGAGCACATGGAAAAAAACCTGTTACCTATTTTTCAAAATAAAGTAAAATTAATTTTTAGCGAATTAAAAGAATCTGATGCTGCTATACTGGGCGCCAGCGCTTTGGTTTGGGACATGAGGTCTGAACCAATTAATGCTTCTATTTGATAATAAACATTGATGGTGTTGCTCTTTGCCCTTCTTTATCAGATGGCTTTATTGTTTCTTTTCCGTTTACTAAAAGGCAACTGCTTCCACCGCCATCAAGGTTTAATGCTTCTATACAACCAAGGTCTTTAAATATTTGTGCTTCCTGTGCAAAGGTTGCACCGCCGCCTGATTCGCTTCTGCCTTCTACAACCAGGATGATGAGTTTATTATCTTTTGTATAACCAATTGCAGTGCGTGGATGTTTATCATTGATGGCTTTACCCGTAAACATTTTTTCATCTTCATTGGTAATATAAATTTCTCCATTTTGTAAAAGCATCGGCCCACCGCCAACAGCAGTATTCATTCTCCATTTTTAAAAAGTGTTTACATACCACTTTTTTTCTCCTGATTTCTTTTTATCAATTTCAACCTGAGAAAGCTCACAACATAACACGGGAGCATCTCTTGGCCTGATAACAGTCTGCGAGGCCCGTGCATATTGTAAGGTAGAATCTGTATATGTCCAGGCAATATCAGCATGCCTGTTTTTTGTAATCCCTATCGCACTTCGAAAAGGAATTTTTGGAACTGCAGAATCCTTTCCGCTATTTTTTAATGAGGCTGAATTATAAGCTATGAGCTTACCATTTTTTATTATAAGACTCAAATTCCTGTTTTTATCAAAGCTGAAAAATGCACAGTTTACTACAACAACCGGGTCTTCATTTTTTTTATAGAACTGTATTGGAGTTAGTCTTCTTTTATAAGATGTATCTGCAGTAAAATTTAAATGCCTGTCTTTGATGTCTGCAATTACATAATATGCCCTGAATGATGCAGTATCAATTTTATCGTTGGTATAATATACATGAATTGATGAAGGTAAAGGTTGATAAAGCGAATCAACATTTTTCCATTTAAGTTGGGCGTAAGAAAAATTAGTAATAAATAAAATAAGAATTGAAAGCAGGGTAATTTTTAAAGGCAGAATTTTATTTATCATCAAAAAATATTTAGGCCGATAACTTTTCTTCCATCCATTTATTTCTTCCATAACCGGAAATTACATGCTTGTCAGAGTGATACGATGAGCGAACAAGTGGCCCGCTTTCTACATAATCAAAGCCAAGCTGGTAGCCAATTTCACGGAACGCTGCAAATTCATCAGGATGCACAAAGCGATCAACATCCAAATGTTTTTTTGAAGGCTGAAGATATTGGCCTATTGTAATTACATCAACATTGCTGTCTTTAAGATCGTGCATTGTTTGTATCACTTCTTCTTTTGTTTCTCCAAGCCCCAGCATGATGCCGCTTTTTGTACGCATTTCTCCGTCTTTTAAAATGCGAAGCGTTTGCATGCTGCGCCAATATTTTGCCTGTATCCTAACTCTCTTTGTTAAACGCTCCACCGTTTCAATATTATGGCTCACCACTTCAGGTGCGGCATCTATAATGCGTTGTATATTTTCTTTCTCTGCTTTAAAATCAGGAATTAATGTTTCTAATGTTGTAAAAGGATTTAAAGATTTAATTGCTTTGATTGTATTGTACCAAACAATGGAGCCGCCATCTTTTATTTCATCTCTATCAACAGAAGTTACAACAGCATGTTTCACTTTCATTAAATGAATTGCTTCGGCTACTCTTTGCGGTTCATCCCAATCTACAGGTAGCGGCCGGCCTGTTGCCACTGCACAAAAACCACAACTCCTGGTACAAATATTTCCAAGTATCATAAAAGTTGCAGTTCCTTCACCCCAACATTCGCCCATGTTTGGACAGTTTCCGCTTTCACAGATAGTATGCAGCTTATGTGTATCAACCAAATTTCTAACATGCTTATACTCCTCACCAATAGGCAGTTTTACCCTAAGCCAGTTTGGTTTTTTAGTTCCGATAGCTATCGGAATTGGTTGAATAGTATCTGTAAGTAAATCCTGCATTTATTTTTTATTGCTGAATAAAGATATGATGTACAAGAGTGCGACGCCAATGAAGCTAAATAGAATTTCAAAAAGCTGACTACCAAATTATTTTCTTCTTCCAAATAATATGGCAACATATCCTGTAAAGAAAAATTGTTTTTGTTTTTCATGTACCACCAATGGAATTTTTTTAGAATAATAATCAGCGCTGATGCCAATTTCTAATGCAGATACGATTTCGTTATAACTGCCATAATCAAATCGTAATGCGGTCTTTAAGTAGGCGCCGGGTGTTACAGTTACATCGCTCCACCCCTTGCTAAAAC
This sequence comes from Chitinophagales bacterium, assembly GCA_025353485.1. Lineage (GTDB taxonomy): Bacteria > Bacteroidota > Bacteroidia > Chitinophagales > Chitinophagaceae > Ginsengibacter. The sequence continues at coordinate 12,638 of JANXQO010000187.1, read as the reverse complement.
CAGGGCCACCGCTAATTCCTGATGGGTCTAAAAACTTTGCACTGTCTGCTGATTGATATTTTACATAAGTATTTGTGGCGCCAAGCTGTACATAATAAGGCCGAAGCAAACCAACGCTTATACCTCCTCCATAATTTCCGGTTATACTTACACCGTTTTTATTGGATTTATTACCAAACAATATCTGTTGCTGTACACCTAACTTAACAGGGTAAAAAAAGTTTTGTTTGCCAAATATAAAAGGTGTGCTGTAGGCATACAGGTTGCTTTGTTTTTCTTCTCTGTTACTCTTATATTCAGCTATTTCAAGTTGGTAAAGCATTCCTTTTTTTACTGAATTTAATCTTCCAAACTCTACAAATGCGCCATAGCCATTATTTATAAGCTTGCCACCAAAAATGGTATGTTTTTTATATGCTATTACGCCTTCTTCTTCCTGCTTTATAAGTGCATCAATCCTTTTGCGGTTATGGTCACGCTTTTCTTTTTTACTTTGTTTTTGCGCAAATGATGACCCGGCAATAACCAAAGCGATGATTATTAAAAATAGTTTTCGCATGTAGAATGTATTGAGGTTTTACTATGTAAATTTATGCAAAAATATACAATGACAGCTTCAATACTATACCAGGGCGATTTGCGCTGTAAGGCTACTCATTTACAAAGCGGAACAGTAGTGGAAACAGATGCACCAACTGATAACCGCGGGAAGGGTGAAAAATTTTCTCCTACTGATACGCTCTGTGTTGCGCTGGCAACGTGCCTTATAACAACAATGGCTTTAAAAGCAAGAGATATGAATATTGAATTAAAGGACACAAAATGTGATGTTACAAAACATATGTTAAAAGATCCGAGAAGAATAGCCCAAATTGATATTACCCTGCATTTTCCACCATTACAATTGGATAAAGAGCAAAAATCAACTTTAGAGAATACAGGAAATAATTGTCCTGTAGCAAAGAGCCTGCACCCTGATTTAAAGATGAATATTGAATATAATTGGTAACAACAGTTTGTAGTTTTTAGTTTGTGGTTTGTAGTTAACCTTTCAATAAAGAATTTCCTATAGAACATTCCAGGCAGCGTTTATTATTACAGTATTCATTTTTTAACTGGATGTACGCCTGGGAATCAAATGAATTTTTGTTAGAAAACTTAAGCGCCTCAAAACCTTTGGTGATAACATTTTTTTCAGGAGAGGTCTCTTCAAGCCATGCAATTGCTTTGTCTTTATATTGTTGCTCATTATGATGAAGCCCATAAGCAAATAACACAGGAACAATTGTATTGATAAGAATATTATTTATCATTTGCTCACCAAGTCTTTTCTTTCTAAAGGCTGATGTTTCATCAAATACATAATGATAATGCCAATAATCGTTGGCAGTTACATTTAAAAGTTTTTGTACGCCGGATACGGAAACACTCTCTTTCACTTTTGAAAACAAATGGGTGCTGTTACTAATAAGCATTGCAAGCTGTGCTAATCTTACAGTCGGAAAGTTTGCAGGTCTCATCCTTAGGGAAAATAATTGCACCTGCGGTTGTTCTAACTTATATTTTTTTTTGTAAAACCTATATTCTTTTTGTAACATTTTAGGATAGTCCTCTGTAAAATCGTTTTCCAGTAAACCTGCCTGTCCAAACAACAATGCTTCAAGCTGATGAATTTGATTTTTATGTTTTGCAAGAAGGGATACGGATAGTGATCTTGCCATCTTTTCAAATGCTTCACTATTTACTTTTACTCCGAAATTTTTTGCGATTAACCACCAGAAAGTTTCTTCCCAATGAAAATTATTTTGGTTTAAAAAGGAAAATATCATCGCTGATTTTGCCTCTAATCTTTCTGCAAGCAATCTTTGTTTCCAGCCTGATAGTGTAAGATCATTAATTGTATAAACAAGGTTTTCGCATGGAATGAATGAGGTGGCATTCATCAACGCTTCATACTTATTTAATAATAATTTTGAAACCCTGTTTTGTAACTCCAGTGTTGGTAAATTATTTCCTGCAACATTTATTTCTTTATCATGCTGCCAAACAACATGAAGAATAATGTTACTATAATTTTTATCTGCAGAATGATTGTGTAAATTCCAATCAGAAGATTTGATGTGTAATTCGATATTACCTGCCCAGGTTGTGTTTCCTGTTTTAATTTTTGCCTCAAAAAAATCAGCACCCTGGTTTGTATTAAAATTTCCCTGATGAATTATTTGCAGAAGATCACCTTCAGTTGTGGTAAGTTCATTCTTATTAAAATATTGAAACTGCCAGATGTATTGCAAAAGCTTTTCTTTCATAAGCTGGTGTTGGTAAAAGAAAGATAAGAATTATCGTGCTTATAACTTACTTAATTCTTTTACAACCCTGCTTACCGGCAGGCCCATAACATTATAAAAATCTCCATTGATAGACCGGATGCCTGTAACACCTATCCATTCCTGTATAGCATAGGCGCCTGCTTTGTCATACGGGCCGTACTTATCTACATAAAAATTTATTTGTTCCATGCTTAGCTCATGAAATTCTACTTCTGTTGTATCTGTAAAAACAATTGTTTTATTGTTGAATAAAATACAAACTCCGGTTATCACTAAATGCTTTTTGCCAGATAATTTTGAAAGTATATTTATTGCATCATCTCTATCAACCGGTTTACCAATAATCTCTGTATTAAGAACTACAATGGTATCTGCAGATAATATCGGAACTGAATCCCCCTGTGATAATTTTATAGCTAATGCTTTATTTTTTGCAATATGGATGGCAACATCATGTGCAGTTAAATGTTGCGGATAGCTTTCGTCAGTATTTTTTATTATTACCTCAAAAGGAATTTCTGCCCATTGTAATAATTGTTTTCGGCGGGGTGACCGGGAAGCTAAAATTATTTTTTGCATCTGCTAAATCTTGTGTTTTGGTAATATCATAAATAGATTCTGAAAAACACCATTGATAAAATACCTGTAAACATCACAATTTTTATCGCACTGCTTAATCTGCTAAAATCAGCAGCAATTTGTGCCCTGTATAATTGTTGAAGTATCCAAAGCAAGGGAATGATGATAAGTAAAAAACTATAGATAACAGATAACCACCATCCTAACTGCAGCACATAAAATTGTAATGCTGCTACTCCCCCGATTAGAACAATCAGCCATACGCCTGCAAAAATTTTTGATACAGGAATGCCCCAAACTATCGGCATTGTTTCGCATCCATATTTTACATCGCCCTGTATATCTTCCATATCTTTAATTACCTCACGTACAAGTGAAATTGTAAAAGCAAAACCGGCATATAGAAAAGAAACTTTTAAAAGTCTTGGAATGATGAGTGTGTTAGAATAAGGACTGCGGGTTAGTTTAAAATCTGCAACGGTAATAACCAATATAACCCAGGCAGCAAGTACAGAAATAAGCGCATTACCCATCAATAATTTTCTTTTGAATGTGGTTGAATAAAACCATAAGCCTGCGATAGATAACAGGTTTAAAAAAGGTATGTAAATATTCCTGAGTTTATAACCAGCGTAGCAACTTATTATAAATCCGGTAAATGATAAACAAAGATGAAAAACAATTGCCCATCTTCTGGTGATATGTTTTTCTATAATAAGTTTTGAGGGTTTATTTATCAGGTCAATATTAAGATCAAAATAATCATTGATAATGTACCCTCCAGCAGCAATACATATTGAAGCGGCAACTAACAGGTAAAAAATATAGGGAGATAAAGTTGTTGCCTGTATGCCTTTATAAACAAAAGGAAGGATACAATAAAAAAATAAAATCTGGGTAAGGGCAATAAAAACAAGGTTCGGCCATCTGCTCAATTTTAAAAATGCCACCGTAAAATTCATGAAAATTTTATTAAGAAGTTATTTATGATGTATTATTAAACTCCCATTTGCTATGCAGTTTTAAAACTTTTTCTATTACATCCCTTACACATCCTTTACCTCCATTAAAAGGTGATATATATTTTACAATTTGTTTTAAATCACTTGCTGCATCTGCAGGACAACAGGGCAATCCTACAATTTGCATACATCCATAATCCGGGATATCGTCTCCCATATACAAAACCTCTACCGCATTTAGCTTATGTTCTGCTATGTATTTTTGCAATATTTTTTTTTTATCCGCAACTCCCATAAACACATCTTTAACGCCCAGTTGATGTAACCTTTTCTTTGCGGGTTTGGATGTACTTCCTGAAATCACAATTATTCTGTATCCATTATTTGCTGCAACATGCATTGCGTATCCATCTTTGATATCCATCTTACGCAGCCATTCTGTATCACTTAAAATTAATAACGATCCATCGGTAAGCACGCCATCCATATCAAATACAAATGTCTTAATCTTTTTAAAAAGTGATAGAATGTTCATAAATCCTAAATCCCCAAAGGGGCTTACGAATATTTTTGATTAATTAATAATCTTTCAAATATAGTGAAACGTGTTAAACCTCTTTAGGGGTTTGGGGTTGATTATCTCTCCATTCATATACCCAACCACTTTGAATCATTTCTAAATGTCCTTCGTTACTTTGATCTGCCTTGCCGGCAAAATTGGGTATTTCCAAAACCCATTTAAGCAGATCAGTAAACCTGACACGGTATATTTTACTTTCGCCAAAATCATCTCCAAAACGTTCATATAACTTCATCGAAATATCTTCATAATCGTTCCAGTGAATAGGTAGTTCAAAACTCATAATACTAATTTGCCGGTATGCTAATGTGCTGATTAATTTATTCTCCTAAAAATTGTGTTTGATCTGGTAAAGTAACTTCTATTTTACCATCTCCGTTGTGCAGAATGCACTGACAGCCTAACCTGGAATTTAATCTTGGATTTATTGCCCTGTCAATAAAATCCTCTTCTTTATCACTAAGGTCTTCCAAAAAATCATCTCCTTTTTCCACATATAAATGGCAGGTGCTGCAGGCACATACACCTCCGCAATTATGATGAAGTACAATGTCGTTAGTAAGCGCAACTTCTAAAATAGATTGATCATTCTCAACATTATTTATCGTTACAGGCTCTAATCCTTTCTGTTCAAACTTAAACGTAACGGTATACATCTGCTTTTCTTTAACGCAGGCAAAATTAAGCTATACGATACAAACAGGTTTCGATTTTCCCAATGTAGAAAACAGGATTACTTTTTTTGATGATGCTTTAAAATGCTTTCAGAAAGTTTTAAATAAAGATATTTCAGATCAGAATGTGCTGAAAGTATTTGCAGATGTTTACCCAATGTATATATGTCCTCTCTTATTGCCGGGCCTGTTTGTACTGATTGGGGCGGATGTAGTTTTATGCGGTGAACAGTTTCATCTATTAACGGGTATAGTTTTTCAAATTCTATATTTTCTTTTTTACAAAATTCTTCACCCATCGCAAATAAATGGTTGGTAAAATTATTCACCAAAACGGCAGCCACATGAAATTTTAATCTTTCCTGGTCATCAGCTATGGTTACATTGTCTGAAAATGTTTTACAAAATTCCAGGATGAAAGCTGTTGTATCAACACTGCTGCCATCAACTAATAAGGGAATTTCAGTAACCTCTTCCTGCGAACTTTTTATAAGGCTTTGCAGGGGATAAACTATGCCATAATCAGAAGAAACATTTTTTAATACTTCTTTTGAAACAGAACCGGCTGTATGTACAACTAATTTGTTTTGTAAATGCACATATTGATCTAAATGATACAATGCTGTATCAGTTATTGCCAATAAATAAATATCTGCTTCTTTATACTCAGTAGATTTAAAACTACCTGAAGAACAATTAAATATTTTGGCAAGTTCTTTCGCATGATTTTCGTTTCTGCTTAATACCTGCACTATCTCATGCCCCGCATTGTGTATTACCTTGCCCAATACAGTTGCTACGTTTCCCGACCCAACAATTACAATCTTCATAGTTACTATATCTTTGGTTATTCTCTATTAGCTGCATTATCTGTGCAGCACAAATTATAATTTCATACTGGCAATAGCAATACCAATTTTTTTATAATAAAAAGGGTTGCAAAACTTATAAAAGTAGTTATTATTAATGCCGGGAGATATTTAATTAAATTTTGAATTTTCAATTTTAAGCTAATATTGCAGTTACGCATCGTGTATAAAAAACAAACATAGTGCTGAAGAATTAATATAATATGGCAAAGAATCTTTTAATAGTTGAGTCGCCTGCAAAAGCTAAAACCATTGAGAAAATATTGGGGAAAGATTTTGAGGTAAAGAGTTGTTACGGGCATATACGTGATCTTGAAAAAGATGATATGGGCATTGATTTAAAAAATCATTTCAAGCCACGCTATAAGGTGCCTGATGATAAAATAAGAGTGGTTAATGAATTAAAGCAACTTGCCAAAAAAGCTGATGAAGTATGGCTGGCATCGGATGAGGACCGTGAAGGAGAAAGTATAAGCTGGCATTTGGCAGAAGTGCTGGGCCTTGATCCTGCAACTACCAAGCGTATTGTTTTTCACGAGATAACCAAACCGGCAATTGAAACCGCTGTAAAAAATCCCCGAACAATTAATATGGACCTGGTGAATGCACAACAGGCAAGACGTGTACTTGACAGAATTGTGGGCTTTGAATTATCTCCTGTATTATGGCGAAAAATTGGCATGACCGGCGGACTTAGCGCAGGCCGTGTGCAAAGTGTAGCAGTAAGATTAATTGTTGAAAGAGAAAGAGAGATTAACCAGTTTACAGCAACAGGTCATTTTAAAATTGAAGCCTTACTTGCCGCAACAGATAGTAATAACAGGACAATTTCTTTTAAGGCTGAAGAGGGAAGAAAATATGAAATAGAAACAGCAGAAAAGTTTTTGCAGAGTTGTATTGGTGCGGAATATACAGTTAAAGACATCCAGGTAAAACCCGGAAAGCGTACGCCTGCAGCACCTTTTACCACATCAACATTGCAGCAGGAAGCAAGCCGTAAACTTGGCTATGGCGTTAGTAAAACTATGCTGCTTGCACAAAAATTATATGAAAGTGGTAAGATTTCGTATATGCGTACCGACAGTGTTAACTTAAGCGAAACCGCAATTAATGATATTAAAAGTGCAGTGAGAAATTGTTGTGGAGAAAATTATATTGAGATAAGGAAATATAAAAGTAAAAATGAAAATGCACAGGAAGCACATGAAGCCATCCGCCCTACCTACATGGAAAACAGTTCTGATGTTGATTATGAAACTAAAAGCTTATACGAATTGATCTGGAAGAGAACAATGGCAAGCCAGATGAAAGATGCCATACTTGAAAAAACAATTGCAAAGATTGGTATTAGTACAAATAATGAAGAACTTACTGCATCAGGAGAAGTTATAAAATTTGATGGCTTTTTAAAAGTATATGCAGAAGGTAGTGATGATGATGATCCCGATAGCTATCGGGAAAAAGAAGGCGAAAGCCGGTTGCCAAATTTAACTGTTGGTCAAAAACTTCAATTTGAAGAAATGACAGCAACGCAAAAATTTTCACGTCCATCAGCAAGATATACTGAAGCCTCACTTGTAAAAAAGCTGGAAGAATTAGGCATCGGCAGGCCAAGCACTTATGCACCTACCATAAGCACTATTGTAAAAAGAAAATATGTAGAGAAAAGAGATAAGGAAGGTGTGAAAAGAGATATTAATATTTTAAAATTGAAAGATGATAAAATACAGAAGTTGTTACAGCACGAAAATACAGGGGCTGAAAAATCAAAATTATTCCCTACCGATCTTGGACTTGTAGTTACAGATTTTTTAAGCAAACATTTTGATGAAGTAATGGATTATTCTTTTACTGCAAATATTGAAGAAGAGTTTGATAAAATAGCAGAAGGCAAACAGGTGTGGAGTAAAATGGTAGGAGATTTTTATAAACCGTTTCATGAAGATGTTGAGCATACATTGGAAAATGCTGAACGATCTGTTGGAGAAAGAGAGTTAGGCAATGATCCTGTAAATGGGAAACCAATAATTGCCCGCATGGGGAAATATGGGCCTATGGTGCAGATTGGTATTCAGGATGATGAAGAAAAACCAAAATTTGCCAAACTAAAAGCCAATCAAAGTATTGAAACCATTACATTGGACGAGGCGCTGGAACTTTTTAAATTACCACTGACTTTAGGAGAATATGAAGGCGCAGAAGTTGCCGTGAATATTGGCCGCTTTGGGCCTTATGTAAAATGGGGTGAGCAGTTTATTTCAATACCTAAGGGTGAAGAGCTACTTGAAATAGATCTGAACAGGGCAATTGAAATTATTACTGCCAAACAAATTGAAGACGCTCCCATAGGCTTTTATGATGAAAAGCCAATTACAAAAGGCAAAGGCAGGTTTGGCCCCTTTATAAAATGGAACAATCTTTTTATCAATATTCCAAGGGCTTATAATTTTGATACACTTACACAGAAGGATTGTGATGAACTGATATTGAAAAAAATTGAGAAAGAATCGAACAGGCATATAAAACAGTGGCCCGAAGAAAAATTAGCAATTGAAAATGGCCGTTGGGGGCCTTTTATCCGCTTCGGTAAAAAAATGCTTAAGCTGCCTTATAATGCAAATAAAACAAAATACACTGCCGAAGAACTTGCAGATATTTCTTTGGAAACAGTAAAGAAAATGATAGTTGCCCAGGATCCAAAAGCTTTTGATAAAAAGCCTGCAGGAAGCAAAAAAGTTACAAAAAAAGCTGCAAAAAAATCTGTTTCCAAAAAGAAGGGGTAATAATTTTACACTGCTTATACAACTTTGTGGAAAAGTTTTAAGTTATTTTTTAAAAGATATTTACCGATATTTATTTTCTAAAAAAGTATTGAGTATTTTACCTCAACACCTCATACCTAATAGAAACATAAATGCAGGAAAATAAAGAAATATCCGCTCTCTTTCATCTTATTGATGACCCCGATGAAGATGTATTTAGTACTGTTAGTGAAAAAATCGTTTCACTGGGCAGAGGCATTATTCCTAACCTTGAACATTTGTGGGAGAACACACCTGATGAGGAAGTGCAGGGAAGAATTGAATCGCTGATACATAAATTACATTTCAGGGATCTTACCAATGATTTTATTGAATGGAAAAACAGCTCCCATGATCTGTTGCAGGGAGCTTTATTGGTAGCCCGATATCAATACCCTGAAATGCTTGCTACGCCTACGCTTCAGGAGATTGAAAAGATTCGCAGAAATATCTGGCTTGAGCTTAACAGTTACCTAACCCCGCTGGAACAAACAAATGTGGTTACAGGCATTTTGTATAATTACTACAAATTAAAAGGCGCTGAAGTTGCTTATGATATTCCTGAAGACTTTTTTATAAATAAAGTTTTGGAAGGCAAAAAAGGCAATGCCATCACCAATGGAATTTTGTACGCTGTGCTTTGTGAATTACTTGATTTGCCGGTAAGGGCTATTAATATACCAAAGCAATTTATACTTGCTTATTTTGAAGTGGATTATAATTATCCAAATCCTGTGGGACAGATTGGTAATAAAATTAATTTTTTTATAGACCCGCTAAACGGTCAAATGTATACGCATAAAGATGTGGAGAATTACTTTAAAAGAATTTCCGTACCTCCTACTCCATCCTATTACAAGCAACTATGCAATAAACGCATCATTCAATTTTTGCTGGAAGAATTAAGCAAATGTTTTGATGATGATAAAAACAGGTACAAGCAAAAAGATCTTATTTATCTTTCGGGTTTGCTGGATGAATAATTTGTTGCTCTATAGTTCTCTGATTATATAGAATTTTTTACCGCTAAGAACATGAGTGACATGAGAAAACGCAGAGGTAAAGGGACTCTTGATTTTACTCTGCGGTAACTCCATTTTCTCATTTCCCTGTGGTGAAAAGATTGCTTAGATTTATATAAGGTTTATTTAAAAAATTACAAAACTGGAAACATCAACTGCATATTACCGTTCGCCTATTGGTGTTATTTTTATCAGCGCAATTGAAGAGGCTGTTACTGAAATATTATTTATAAATTCTTATAAAGGCACAAAAATTAATGAAGAAGAAATTGATTTTTCTACCCCGCAATCTGCTGTAATAAAAAATTGCATTAATCAACTTGATGAATATTTTTCAGGTGAGAGAAAAATATTTGATCTGTCGCTTTCCCATACAGGTACTGTATTTCAGAAGGAAGTATGGAATGAGTTAATGAATATCCCTTACGGAAAACATATCAGTTATATGGATCTTTCCAAGCGTATTGAAAATGTAAGAGCCATCCGTGCAGTAGGTGCGGCAAATGGAAGTAATAAAATTTGCATTGTTGTTCCATGCCACAGGGTTATTGGCAGCAATGGTGATCTTGTTGGCTATGGCGGTGATCTTTGGAGAAAAAAATGGCTGCTGGATCATGAAGCTAAGTTTGCACATGGGGTGCAATCTTTATTTTAGTTTTTCTGCTCCTCAAGACATCTTCCTTTAATTTTTACACCATTGTTGGTCTTTGTGTATTGGAATTGTGTGATAATGATAGTTGACATTTGATGTTTATTTTGTCTTAGATATTCCGCACTGACTACCTTTGCCAAATTTCACCAATTAAATCTGTTGTGATTGAATCTCCTTTTGACAAAAACGAATTTTTAAATTTGCTGGTTTTGGTAAATTCAATTAATTCTTTGAGAATCCGTTTCCTGACCAGTTCCTGGGATAAGTTTCCATATTCCTCTCTTGGTAATACAAAAAACATATTGGATGGCTGAAAGGCTATACGGCGGCTTGATATACCCTGCTCTATATTGCGACATGTATTATATCCAACCAAACAAACCATATTGTTCCCAGGCGTTTCATAAAGTCCGAAATTATATTCTGAAATTGATTCTACCGGCTGATTGGAATCACAGATATTAAACAACCATTCCTGTAAAGTTTTGAAAGGTGAGGTAAATCCAGGTCTTGGTGGTGTTGGAGTTTCAACTGTGTGTTTAAGTATATGATTTCCAAATTGAATATTTTTTTTTGGGTTATCGTTCATAAAAAATATTGTTTTAAAAGATACATTTATAAATTCTTTTCCGGTTGACCTTAATTAGCCCAAAAAACTTTTGAGAGACCATCATCAAATGTACGAGTAGTAGTTCCCGTTCCATAGACATAATCATAAATAGAAACGAAATTAAAGCTAACATGAATACTTTTAAAATTCAGTACATAGTAACTAAAACTCCATGTACCTACTCTGCAAAATAAAACCCCAGGATCTCCATAATCATCTATGAAAGGCTGACTAACTGGAACGGGAAAGGGGGGAGAACCAATTACAGACAACCATAATTGTGTATTAGGATCAAAAACAGCTTTAACATGAGCTTGCCAAGAAACTAACAATGGAGAAACAGGCATTCTTCCGTTTGCAATAGAAGATAAAGTAATGTCATCTTCGATCGTTTGGAGAGGGAGAATACCTGGTAAATTTCCCTGTATCAGATATTCTCCAAAAGGATCATCAGGATTCTGATTGTCTTCGCATCCACTTACACATACCATCCACGAACTTAAAATTATGGGATCACCAACAACTATTCCTGTATTTGTATCATACCAATATCCAACAGTATACCATGTATCCCATACTGCATGCAGGTTTGCGCCGCTTCTGCCGGTTAGTATCCCTCCTCCTGTTATATCATGTATTTCGTTTTGTAGTTTAAATTTTATTTTTGACCAAGTACCATTTGTTATTTTAAAACTGCTTTCGGTTATATAGCTCTCATTATAAAAAATAACATTTGCGTTTATACTTACTATGCTTTTATTTTTATTTATATACATATTTGTAAAGGCCGTGCTGGCAATTTCAGGAATATTGTTTCCCAAAGAAGTTCCTGCAGCGCCCAAAATCTCGATCACCTTCATTTGCATTGAATCTGCTTTGTCAAGATAAAATACCATGAACTTTGCTGCTTCATAATTCTTATTTGTAAAGGGCTTTGCATCATGTTTTACAGGAGCAATTACATAGCTAACTTCATCCACATCATATTGCTTTGCTTCATCCCAGATAAGCAATTTACTAATTACTTCCATTCTTGGATAGTCGAACACATTAATGCCTTTTTGTGTAGCCGAATGTTTTGCGATCCTGTTTTTTTCTTTACTAACAATGTTATTGCTGAACCAGTTTTTTGCAATTTCAATAATTGGTTTGTTTTGTTCTATACCCTTAACCTCGTCAACGGATATTTTTTTACATCCATTAATAAAAAAAATACTTACCAGGAAAGAAAATAAAAAGAGAATGACCTAATTGATGTGAACAGTGTTTTTATGTTAGCAGTTTAGGGAGTTAGAATTGTTTGGTTTTATAAATATAGATTATTTCTTCAAACTGCAAATTCTATTTTCACGGAATATCTTAACTAATTTTGTCGAAAATAAATACAATGGGCTTGTCAATATATTTGAAAAGTACTTCAATTCTATTTATATTCTTTATAACGATGAATATAAATAGTTGCACAGATGAAAAACCCAATCGCAGTGCACTCTCTGAAAATAAGGATGCGCTCTTTAAAAAATATAACCTGGATAAAATAAAATTGCCGCAGGGCTTTA
>JANXQO010000151.1 GCA_025353485.1 Chitinophagales bacterium | reverse complement strand
TTCCGCCGGTGGCGCCGGCCTACCACGGTCCCAGTTTGATGACTCAGCCTGACCGCTATCGGACCAGGCGGAAGAAGGACCGCACCTCGTCAACGAACAACCCGGGCTGCTCCCACGCACCAAAGTGCCCACCAGCAGCATTTTATTAAACAATCCAAATTCAACATGCCGTATAGAAACTTTTGCATGTAGGTCTTTAGATAATTTTGCAGTTACCTTGTTTACTATCCAGTTTTGAAATGAACTTGTGTTAACCAATATCCATAATAAAACAATAAGCATTAAGAAGGCAAGCAAAAACTTATATAATATATTCAGCGTTCTTTTCACTATAGGGGTAAAGCTGTAAAATTACTTAAACCGATGCGTTGTGCCAATTGCAAAGCTCTTGGAAAGTTCTAAAACTTTCCAAAAGTTTAAAGACCCTTTTTTGAGATAATAATATTTTCAAGTTTCAAAATGTAGAATAAAGTGTAATCCTAAGTTGCCCCTTTGGGGGAAAGGGGGCTGAGTTTTCTTAGATCTTTTTTAGTATGAAGTGCATTAATTACAATGCGGTTTATTTTTTTGGACAGGGGATCCGGATATCCAAAAGATGAAATAATAATTCCCTTTTTATAAAAAAAATCTTCAGCATTTTCATTTTCACAAATAAAAACAGGAAGATCGGAGTCATGATTTAAAATATGTGGTGGCAGATGTTTTTTTAAATAAAGTATATTTTTTATAAGCATTTTTCTCTGCGATGCATACAATTTCTTACTCCTGAGAAATGCATAAATAAGAGCAGGATTAATGGCTGTGCTGCCTGTATAGTTGGGATGTTGCCTTAATTTATTTGACCATTCTTTAGAACAACTAACAGCACCGCCTTCAATATTAAAAGCTTTTGATAACGAATAGCAAATTATGTATTCGATATTTTCTTTTTTGGGAAGATCAGAGATAATTCCTTCGCCTTTCTTACCTAAAATTCCAATACCATGTGAATCATCAATAAGAAAAATTATTTTTTTAAAATGGCGTATATTTTCCAGGAAGGAAAAATTATGAATCCCTGCTTTTAATATATCAACCGAATCAGCAAGTAACACAAATTTGTTTTCATCTGAGAAGTTTATAAGATTAACAACTTCATTTTCCCAATCATTAAAATTTAGGGAGTTAGTTATTTGCCCTGTTTCAATATTAATTGCGGGATGTGTGTCTGGAGCAACTAAAATATTTTTATGAGATGATAAAATAGCTGCAATGGTTTTTCCTGCCAGATAACCGGAAGAAAAACTGACTGTATCTTTCCTTCCTGTAATTGCTGAAAGCCTCTTCTCAAATTTTTCATAAAGCTTTAGCCTTGTATTGGATATTCTGGAAGAAGGGAAAAGAACTCCATATTTATCAATCCCTTCTTTTACTAACTGTGTAAATTCTTTTACGTAACTCATTCCGAGGTAAGCGTATCCTGAGAAAAATAAAAATTCTTTACCCCCGATTATGCATTTTCTTCCCGGTGTGTTTTCTAATTCAATCATTTTTAGGGATTGCTTTTTAATTCATTGCTTAAAAATGACTGGCCTTTTGGTACAGAAAGATTATGCCAATTTTTATTCTTTATAATTTTAGCAGCATAAATAATTTGCCCTACATGATATGGGTAATGTGCCAGTTGGCGGTTGATGGCATCTACAACAGAAAGAGGTTCGTTTCTTATATGAACTGTATTTTCAAGATAAGCATCTGGTAAGGCTCTTAATACATCCAAAAAACATTTCCATCCTTCTTCCCAAAGATTTATTAATTGTTCTTTACTAAGATTTTGATCTTCAAATTCTGCATCCCTTTTGCGCCATTCTTTTTCTCCATCGCTGGTTAAAAAACCGGTCCACCTGCTTAGCATATTGCCATGCATGTGTTGAATAATTATAGCGATGTTGTTACATTCTTCGCCAGGATTAAAATGGAAATCCTTATCACTTAATTGTGCAAAAGTTTTATTACCTAATTCTTTATAGTAGGTTAGGCGTTTAACAACAGAATCTAAAAAACCACCTGTCCCCCTAAAGGGAGAACTTAAGTTCGAAAGATTTTCTTCAGGCATTTTTTTAATTAAGTTAAGAAAGAAAAATAAATTATTAACTGCTATACTTTCTACATCTTACATCTTACATCATTCATTAATCAGTATCCTGCCGCATGATCGTCACCTCTGTTATCTGCAACAGCCTCAATATTTTTATTACTTATTTTTATCGCTTCCATTCTTCCCAAACCTTCTCTTTGTTTTACTGTATGGTCCATTGTCTCTAATTTTTTGATTAAACTTTCAGGAAACCCTTTCTCCACATAAACTATATCCGGTAACCACTGGTGATGAAACCGTACTTCATTAACAGCATCTTTAATATTCATACCAAACTCAATAGTATTCATAATAACCTGGTATACACTTGTGGGAATTGTAGTGCCACCGGGTGTACCCAATATCAAAAAAGGTTTATTGTTTTTTAAAACAATAGTTGGGCTCATAGAGCTGAGCATTCGTTTATTTGGTGCAATAGCATTTACATCACCACCAATTGCGCCAAACATATTGGGTACACCTGGCTGTATGCTAAAGTCATCCATTGAATTACTCATCAGAACTCCGGTTCCATTTATTACAACACCACTCCCATATCCCGCATTAAGTGTGCTGGTGGCAGATACACAGTTGCCCTCTTTATCTATTATACTTACATGAGTGGTTTCTTCGCTTTCTTTTTTAATATTGCCCGGTTTTACATCAATGCTTTTGGTTGCTGCAAGCGGATTGAAGTCTTTCATTCTTTCTTCCAAATATTTTTCATTAGTTAGTGCTTTCACAGGAACTTTAATAAAATCAGGGTCGCCCAAATATTCGCCCCTGTCAGCAAATGCTCTCCGTTCTGCTTCTATCATTAGATGAACAGAAGCGGGTTGATGAAAACCCAAACTTGCGATGTTTCTTTTTTCAACCATCTTCATCATTTGATTTAATAATATACCGCCGCTGCTGGGTAAACCCATGCCTGCTATTTTATAACCTTTGTAATTAAAAACAATTGGCTCACGGAATTTTATTTTATAATCCTTCAGATCTTGTTTTGTTATAATACCACCTGCCTTCTTCATTTCATCGGCAATGAGTTGTGCAGTCTTACCTTCATAAAAACCTTTGCTGCCTTCATTTTGTATTCTTATAAGTGTGCCGGCCAGATCTTTCTGTATAAGTGTATCACCTTCTTTCCATCCTGTTTCCTTTACAAATATTGGAGAAACAATATTGTTATTTATAAAATCAGATTTCTTTGCATTAAGCCGGCTGGCTTCCTGCGCCGTTATCCTAAATCCTTTTTGTGCTATGTCAATTGCAGGCTGCATTAAAACGTTCATAGGTAGCTTTGCATATTTATGTGAAGCAAATAAACCAGCAACCAAAGCCGGAACACCACAGGCTATATGCCCGTTTTGCGAAAGTTTTGTATCGCCTTTTCCATCTCTTATATACATATCTTTTGTTGCAGCAGCAGGCGCCGTTTCCCTAAAGTCGAGTGTGATTATTTTTCCGTTACTAAATCTTGCCACCATAAATCCTCCATTGCCAAGAGGCCCTGCCCAGGGATACACAACACTAAGCATCCATTGTGTGGCAATAAATGCATCAAAAACATTACCGCCTTTTTTCAGCATTTGCAATCCAACTTCACTCGCCAAAGGATGTGCAGAAACAACAGCCCCGTTTTTGCATTCTATATTTTTTTTTATTTGGTAGTTGTAGGGATCTATTTTTAAATTTTGTGCAAGCACAATTGTGCTATATAAAAAAATACTTAGCGATATGAATATTGTTTTTCCTGAATGCATGTGTGATTTTTTTTGTCGAATTTAAGTTATTCGGGTAACTTTAATTATCGCCTTACTAAATCAATATTTTTAAATGTTTACTAAAATACAGTTATGATAAAAATTCTTCAATTACAAAAAGCAACTCTTTCACTTGTTATTTTATTCTGCTCTATTTCATTTGCACAGGCACAAACCGGAACAATTAAAGGTGTTGTACGTGATGAACGTGGCCCCCTTGCCGGCGCTTCCGTAACAGTTAACAATAAAGGCACAACAACCAATGAAAATGGTGAATACCAATTAAAGGTTGTTCCGGGTAAACATACCGTTTCAGTAACTTATGCAGGATATCAGTTATACAGCCACCAGGTAAATGTAAAAGAAAATGAAACAGCAAATGCTGATGCTGTGTTAGTATCAACAGGAGGAGGGGAAGAAATTGTTTTGACAGGAACCCGCTCATTAGGGAGAAGTAAATTAACAACACCAGTACCAGTAGATGTTATCCCAATATCGCAGGTTATTAATGATATAGGACAGGTAGAACTTAACCAGATTCTTAATTTTATTGCACCCTCTTTTCAATCTGCACGTCAAACAGTATCGGATGGTACTGATCACCTTGATCCTGCTCAATTAAGAGGATTGGGTACTGATCAGGTTTTGGTACTTATCAATGGAAAACGGCGTCATCAATCTGCATTGGTAAATGTAAATGGTACAGTAAACCGCGGACAGGTTAGTACGGATTTAAGTGCTATTCCTGCTACTTCTATTGAACGAATTGAAATATTAAGGGATGGTGCATCTGCACAATATGGATCTGATGCAATTGCAGGAGTAATAAATATTATTCTTAAAAAGAAAACAGGAATATTGGAAGCGGGGACTAGTTATGGAGCGTACGTTACAAAATACCCAAAAAATTACGCCATATATAAGATCAATAATAAATCAGATGATCCAAATGTAAAAATAACTGACGGCAATACTTTCCAGGCAAACTTAGGATATGGTTTAAAACTTGGTAAAGGATATCTTTCACTAACCGGTGAATATATTGATAGAGGTCCTACCAATAGAACAGGTACTTATACCGGAGCTGTTTTTCCTAATGTAAATGGGGTTAATAAAGATGATTCAATTTTGTCTGCACGAGGTATAACAAGAAATTTATTTGATCTGCATGCAGGTAATTCGGACATGAAAGGTGGGGCTATATTTTATAATTTCGGAATTCCTACGGGTGAGAAAGGTGAATTTTATGCATTTGGAGGTTATAGCAAAAAGAAAGGTGTTGCCACGGGCTTATACCGTTATCCCAGCAGTATTCCACTTGCATCAAACGGAGGTAAATATGCACCGGATGCTTTTGCAATTTATCCCAACGGATTTCTTCCTGAGATACATACTGATATAACAGATTTTTCAACAGTTGTTGGTTTCCGTTCCCGGATAAATGAGTGGAATATTGATGTAAGTAATACTTATGGAATAAATAAATTTAATTTTGGTGTTGAGAATTCAATAAACTATTCGCAGTTTGCCAGGGCAGGTAATATGCAAACATCTTTTGATGCCGGCGGACTAAAATTTTATCAAAATACTTTAAACCTGGATCTGGCAAGAAAATATAATGTTTTGGAAGGATTGAACGTTGCTTCAGGGTTAGAATTTCGCATAGATGGTTTCGGAATAAAACAAGGTGAAGAAGCTTCTTATAAAAACTATGATATCCCATCGGGTACAGCACCCGGTGCGCAAGTGTTTCCGGGCTTTATTAATTCTATTGGTGATGATAAAACCCGTAATGCCGTTGCTTTATATGTAGACCTTGAACAGGATTTTACAAAAGACCTTTTATTAACCGGGGCATTACGTTATGAGAATTATAGCGATTTTGGATCAACTTTGAATTATAAATTCAGCACCCGGTTTAAGTTCAGTGACAAAGTGATTTTCAGAGGTTCGTACAGTACGGGTTTTCGGGCTCCTTCGATGCAGCAACGTTATTATGCTAAAACAAATACTTTATTCCTTACAGTAAGTGGAAGCCTTGTACCAGTTCAGGCCGGAACATTTACTAATGATAGTAAACTTGCAGGGCTTTTGGGTATTCCAACACTTAAGGAGGAAACAAGCAAAAACTATGCAATGGGATTTGCTATAAAACCATTTGCAGGTTTTGAAATAACTATAGATGGTTACTTAGTTGCTATTAAGAACAGGATAATATTAACCAACAACTTTAATGGTAATACCAGTACACAAATAAAAGCAATACTTGATGCTGCAGGAGCCAATACTGCAAACTTTTTCACCAATGCAATTGATACACGTGCTAAGGGTATGGAAGCTGTTGCTTCTTACTCAATGAAGCTTGGTGCTAAACAATCCTTACGCACTACATTCGCATTAAGCATGACAGAGAATGAAGTGAAAAAAGGGACTGGAGGCAGGCCAATTATACATGCTTCTGATATTTTAATCTCCGGTGGTCAGCTTAATAATTATTTTAATCGTGAAGATCAAAGCAGGGTAGAGGTTGCTAATCCTGGCAATAAAACTACACTTACTTTTAATTACAGGTACAGCAAGTTTGGAGCAATGCTTCGTTTTGTAAGGTTTGGACATGTGGATTATGCTGATGGTTCAAATGCTGCTAATCCTTTTGCTCCTGTATTTTCATTAAATGCATTTACCCGTTTAACTGATGTTACAGATCAAACCTTTAGTCCAAAAGTTGTAACTGACCTGTCACTGTCTTATGATGTTACAAAATTTCTTACTGCAACTGTAGGAGCTAATAACCTGTTTGATGTGTATCAGGATATTCAGTTCCATAGTGCTAACCAGAGTCTTGGACGTTTTGTATACAGCCGCCGTGTTGAGCAAATGGGTTACAACGGCGAATACATTTTTGCACGTTTAAAATTAAATTTAGATACTAAAAAATAAACACTTTTACAGGAATTATAAATCACAAAGCCGGATACTATAAAATATCCGGCTTTTATTTAAATGGCAATTCAGTAAATTAACTATATACTACATTCGTAAATCAATTTGATAAAATATGCGTAAGATCTTTATTCTTTTATTTGCTGCTATCAACTCACTATCCGCCATCTGCCAGTCGCAAAAAACATATACATCTTCTGAGATATTATTGCAGTTAAAAAAGCTAAACATGTTGGGTTCTGTTTTGTATGTCGGTGCACATCCTGATGATGAGAACAATGCATTACTACCATGGCTTGCCAATGAAAAATTATATCGCACAGCTTATTTAAGTTTAACACGGGGTGATGGCGGACAAAATTTAATTGGAGACGAACAAGGTATTGAACTGGGTTTGATAAGAACACAGGAATTATTAGCAGCAAGAAAAGTGGATGGCGCTGAACAATATTTTACACGGGCTTATGAGTTTGGATATAGCAAAAGTTCTGAAGAAGCATTACGCATTTGGGACAGGGAAAAAATTTTAAGCGATGTTGTATGGGTTATTCGTCAATACCAGCCTGATGTAATTATTAAAAGATTTCCTCCTGATGCAAGAGCCGGACATGGCCACCACGCAGCATCCGCAATATTAGCAGATGAAGCATTTACTGCCGCTGCCGATCCAAAAAGATTTCCGGAGCAATTTAAATACGGCGTTAAACCCTGGCAGGCAAAAAGAATTATGTGGAACACTTTTAATTTTGGAACTACTAATACAACCAGCGAGGATCAACTAAAGTTTGATATTGGAGGATATAATTCTTTGCTGGGAAAAAGCTATGGAGAGATGGGTGGAGATGCAAGAACAATGCATAAGAGCCAGGGCGAAGGCCGGCCAAGAAACAGGGGCCAATCAATACAATATTTTGTAACAACAGCGGGTGATGCTGCAAAGAATGATCTGATGGATGGCGTTGTTACAGATTGGAAAAGAATAAATGGTGGTGATGCAATTCAACCAATGATAAATAATATTATCAATAATTACAAAACAGATCAGCCTGAATTATCTGTGCCTTCTCTGGTGAAATTATATCAATCCATTAAAGCATTGCCGCAAAGTAACTGGACCAATAAAAAATTATTGGAAGTACAACAGTTGGTTGAAGAATGCAGTGCATTATATGTTGAAGCAACATCCCCGCAACAAAAAGTTGTGCAAGGCGATTCATTAAAAATAAATTTTGTTTTTAATGAACGCAAAAGCATACCTGTATTTCTCAAAAAAATATATATTGAAAATTTCGATTCAGTCTTTTCTGCTTCTTTACCTGCTAACCAAAATATTACTATTGCTAAAACTATTATGGTTGCAGGTAATAAAAAAATATCACAACCTTACTGGTTGGAGTATCCTTTAGTTGGTGGCACTTTCGACGTGAGAGATCAAATGCAAATTGGCAAAGCAGAAAATGATCCTTCTTTTGAAACAACTTTTTTAATAAATATTGCAGGCGAAGATTTTACTATTAAGCGCCCTGTACAATACAGGGTTATTGACCCGGTAAAAGGAGATCTTTATCAACCTATTCCTGTCTTGCCAAAAGTAGAATTGAGTTATGAAAAAGAAAATTATTTGTCAATCAATAGTCAACCCCTAATAGCTGCATTACATTTAAAATCTAACAGCTCTGTTTCATTGCACAATTACAATATTGAACAAATATTTACTAATAATTGGATTAAGAAAGATAAGTTTATTCAAAATGATGTAATACCAATTTTAGAAAAAAATATTGTAAGCACTTTTAATTCTCAGTCGAAGCTTTTAGATGTAACAGAACAAATAAACGCCGTAGCAAAATCAGAAAATGAAATCTATGACGGATACACAAAAACAATTTATTACGATCACATACCAACACTAACTTATTTTCCAAAAGCAAAAGCAAACCTGGTAAAGCTTGATATAAAAATTGTTGGTAAAAAAATAGGATACATTGTTGGTGCAGGCGATAAAGTTCCGCAGGCATTGGAAGCAATGGGTTATAGCGTGGAAACCTTGTCCGAAGCTGATTTGACTGATAGTAAACTAAAACTGTTTGATGCTATAATTACCGGGATAAGGGCATATAATATTCATGAATATTTGAGTAATAAAAATGATGTGCTGATGCGGTATGTTGAGAATGGCGGCAATCTTATTGTTCAATATTTAAAAAGTAACCAGGTGGGAGCAAAGAGAGTTAAGGTTGGCCCATATCCTTTTATAATTGATGGAGGTTCAAGAATAACAGAAGAGAATGCGAAGGTTAATTTCTTATTGCCCAATCATTCAGTTTTAAATTATCCAAATAAAATAACAGAGAAAGATTTTGAAGGTTGGGTGCAGGAGAGAAGCACTTACCAGGCCTTGCAATTAGATCAGCATTATGAAACTCCGCTTGGCATGAATGATAAAGATGAGAAGCAAACCAACGGCAGTCTTGTAATTGCAAAATATGGCAAAGGGAATTTTGTGTATGCCTCACTGGTTTTTTTTAGACAGCTACCTGCAGGAGTACCGGGAGCTTACCGATTGATTGCGAATTTAATTGCCTTGGGGAAAGGCGGCCTCTAATCCCGAAATGTTCGGGACTTACTAACACATGAAACCTAACCTATAAGCATTTGCAATTTATTTGTTGAATAATTTTTTAATGATGAAAGGGAAGAGAAAATATTTGGATTTATTCAAAGGCGTCTCCTCCTCTCTATTGGAGAGGAGGAAGGGAAGTGAGGCCGCATACTGGAATAAATGGTACACAATTGTTGTGGCGTTTTTGGTGCTGCAGATTGTATTGTATTATTTTATAACACAGCATTTTAAATAATGTACAATTACAAAAATAAAAACCCCCTTCAGGGATAGAGGTATGAGCAGCATTGACTGGATAGTTCTTTTTACCACGCTTACTGCTATCATTATTTATGGCATTTACAAAAGCCGGACTACAAAAAATTTAGATGGATATTTTTTAAGCAACAGGAGCATGCCATGGTATTTGGTGTTGCTTAGCATTATGGGTACGCAGGCCAGCGCTATAACTTTTTTAAGCGCACCGGGGCAGGCATATACTGATGGGATGCGGTTTGTACAATATTATTTTGGATTGCCGCTTGCCATGATAATTATTTGCATTGTGTTTGTTCCTGTTTTTCGCAGACTTAAAGTGTATACGGCGTATGAATTTTTAGAAGAACGCTTTGATGTAAAAACAAGAACATTCACTTCATTTTTATTCCAGGTATCGAGGGGGCTTTCTACCGGGATAAGTATTTATGCGCCCTCTCTTATTTTAAGTTCTTTACTCGGATGGAATATTTACTGGACAAATATTATAATGGGAGGATTGCTTATTATTTACACCGTAAGCGGCGGTGCAAAAGCTGTTGCTTACACACAAAAGTTACAGTTGCTGATTATTATTACCGGTATGGCAATAGCAGGATACATGGTAGTGCATTTAATGCCTGCCAATATTGGTTTTGCTGATGCTTTGCAGATAGGAGGCAAGAGTGGTAAAATGAATGTGATAACAAATGGAATGACCAATACAGGTTTCGACTGGAAGGACAGGTACAACATCTGGAGCGGTTTAATTGGCGGTTTATTTTTAGCCCTCTCTTATTTTGGAACTGATCAAAGCCAGGTGGGGCGCTACTTAACAGCAAAAGATAACAAAGAAAGTAAACTTGGATTACTTATTAACGGGTTGGTAAAAGTGCCTATGCAATTTTTAATTTTGATGATAGGTGTTTTGGTATTCTCTTTTTATCATTATAATAAAGCACCCATTTATTTTAATGATACACAAATTGTAGCTGCTAAGGCAACAATTAAAAAAGATTCTCTTGAAAATTTAGAGAAGCAATACGCTCTTGTTTCGGCAGATAATGATCCCGATAGCTATCGGGAAAAATCAGTGATTAAAAAACAATATAAAGATGTTTTAAAAAGAGCATTGCCTGATGAAGATGTAAATGATACCAACTATATTTTTTTACGGTTTGTTATAGATTATTTACCCAAAGGTTTGATTGGCCTTTTAATAGCTGTAATATTTTTGGCAGCATGGGGAAGCATTGCAGCAGCGCTTAACGCACTTGCATCCTGTACTGTTGTTGATATCCACAAAAAATTTATTAACAAAGAGCTTACACCAAAAATGGATTACAGAATTTCTAAATTATACACACTTGGCTGGGGGATATTCAGCATTGTTGTGGCAGAGTCTGCCAGTAATTTAGGCAATAGCCTTATTGAAACGGTAAATATTTTAGGTTCTTTATTTTATGGGGTTATCCTTGGTATATTCTTAGTTGCCTTCTGGATAAAACAAATTAAGGGGCATGCTGTTTTTTATTCTGCTGTAATTTCAGAGCTCTTGATTATTTTAATTTATAAAGCAGATGTAATTTCTTTTTTATGGCTTAATGTAATTGGTGCATTGTTGGTAATAATTAGCGGCGCTATCTTTCAAATATTTTTTTCTGCATACGATTATCGTAAAATAAAAATGCTTCCCCGTAAAGATTGAGGAAGCATCATAATATATTTAAACAAATTATTTAAGTTCTGCTAATAGCTTTTCATTTAAACGAACATAATCATCATTTTTTTCCTGCCGGGCAATATCCATTGATTTTTGAGCAACGGCTTTTGCTTCTGCTTTTTTGCCCAGTTTAGCCAATGCATTTGCTTTTTGATGATAGATCCAATAGCCATTAGGATTTTGTTCAATGGCTTTATCAAACCATTGCACGGCCTGGTTTAAGTCTTTGCCATTTTCCAAATAATACATTGCAGATTGAAAATAGGGGCGGCTATCTTTTATCACCTGACTATTTATTTGTGCCATTACTTGTTTATCAATATCAGTAGTAATGGGAATTGCAACTGCGGTTTTGTCCCACATAATCTGTAAGTCAGCGCTGGTTGGTTTTACATTTCCAAATTGCATTGTAAAAGATTCTACTGATTGATCCAATTTTATTGGCTTTACTTTTACCCGGAAAATATCATCTTCCATTTTATATTCAGTTCCCCAGTTAGCAGAACCTTTATTAATTATTACTTCCCACTCATTTTCATTTGGCACTGTATAAATAGCATATTCACCCGCTTTTAATGCTTGCCCGCCAATCAATACATCATCATTAAATTTTATTCGGGTTGCCGAATTAGCGCCTGTTCTCCAAACCTTATTCCAGGGAACAAGATCACCAAATATTTTTCTCCCCTTTATAGCCGGTCTGGAATAAACAAGTTCTATTGATGAAAGACCAAAATCCTGTTTAATAGTTTGAGTTGGAGATGGCGCTGGCGTTTTAAGCTGAGCAGAAGCTACAGCAACAATCAGGCAAATTAATGCGGTTGATAATATTTTTTTCATTGTTTTTTATTTTTTATGTGGATTAAAATTAAGTTATTCAAAATAAATCTTTATGGTTTGATAAAGTAGCCTGTTCTGAAGGTATTGGCTTTGTGTATTCAGGTTTTCAGTATAACCCTGCAATCCAAATAATCCGGCGGCATTCCCTTTATTGATTGCAATTTCAAGATATCCTGCAGAATTAAATAAAGCAAGCTTTTCGCTTTCTGTTACATCAGCATAGGTATCACTTATTTTGTCAATTATCTCATCTCTTTTAAAAACAATTTTAAAGCTTCTGCCACGGCGTTGTTCTTCAAATTCTTCTTTAGTTATATTGATGATCACATTTTCAAAATTATCTATAAAAATAATTTGTCCTTCTATCCAGTTATTGCCAAGCAAAGCACGCAGTGGGTTTTTTACTTCGATGGAAATAGTTGGGTCACCAATATTTTCAAACTTTTCACCGGCAAGAATCTGATCAAAAGCTTTTGCAAATACCGAAGCACAATACAAGGTATTTTTTTGAGCAGATTTATTTAATGTAAGCGCTACAATATTTTGCGGTACTTCCTCCAGTATCATTGTTATCAAACCATTATCAGCACAACCAATGTATTGGTTATTATAATTTATCAATAAAAGATGTTCAGGCCGCTGGTCAAATAAATTTACCAGTACAAGATGAAAAGTATTTTCAGGAAAATTTTTGATCGCATTTCTACAAACATAGGCAGCCTGCGGATAATTGAATGGCGAAAGGTTATGAGAAATATCTACAATGTTGAAATTTGGATTTATAGTTAGCAGCTGCCCCTTAATTGCTCCAACAAGAAAATCCTGCGAGCCTATGTCAGATGTAAGTGTTATTAAAGGCATTTTAAATTTTGATTAATAATTACTACTGTCCGACAAACGTACAAAATAGTAGAGTTCATCGGCTGTATAATTTAGCTGTACTACATCTTTAATTTTATTTGGAAAGCAGGGGGTGTTATTTTTTGGGTGAAGCGGTTGGGGTGTGCTGTACTTTTAA
>JANXQO010000124.1 GCA_025353485.1 Chitinophagales bacterium | reverse complement strand
CTTACTACTCTTGGGGTAATTTTCGGTTATACCAAAATCCATCAAAATAATAATCCTAATTTCCAATTGGGGTTTAATGCTCCTGCTAATTACAAACAGGCAGGTTTTTTTAACCATGATGGATCACCAAATGCAGGGCCTGTAGATTTTACGCAGGCGGCCTCAGCAGCCCTTCCAACAGTAGTTCACATCACCACAAAAACATCTCCCCGGCAGGTAAATAATAATTTGCCAAATCAAAAAAACCCTTTTTCTGATATGTTTGGTGATGATCTTTTTGACCAGCTTTTTGGAAATGGAAATCGCCAACAAAGGTCTATGCCGGAAAAAGCTTCAG
Source organism: Chitinophagales bacterium (assembly GCA_025353485.1). Lineage (GTDB taxonomy): Bacteria > Bacteroidota > Bacteroidia > Chitinophagales > Chitinophagaceae > Ginsengibacter. The sequence goes on along the minus strand of JANXQO010000124.1, from coordinate 1,247 downwards.
GCTCCGGCGTTATTATAAGTGACGACGGTTACATCGTTACCAACAATCATGTAGTAGCAGGTGCAGATGAAGTAACAGTAACATTAAGTAATAGAAAAAGTTACACAGCAAAAGTTATCGGAGCAGATCCTTCTTATGACCTGGCCGTTGTAAAAATAAATGCAACCCATTTACCATTTATGCTTTACGGCAACTCAGATGATACAAGGATAGGACAATGGGTATTGGCAATTGGTTATCCACTTACTTTAGAAACTACTGTTACAGCAGGTATAATAAGTGCCAAGGGAAGAGCCTTGGGATTGAACAGGGATAAAACAGGCAGCAGGGCGCTTGCTGTAGAATCGTTTATACAAACAGATGCCGCAGTAAACATGGGTAACAGCGGCGGTGCATTAATAAATACTAACGGGCTGTTGATTGGTATTAATTCTGCCATTGCATCACCAACCGGTTATTATTCAGGATACTCTTATGCAATACCTGTAAACATTGCAAGAAAAGTGGTAAACGATCTTATTAAATACGGCAGTGTGCAAAGAGGATTTTTAGGCGCACAATACACAGATGCAACCGGATTAAATGATGATGAAAAAAAACAATTACAACTTCCGGTAAATGCAGATGGCATTTATATAACTAATCTTTCATCCAATGGGGCAGCAAAAGCCGCAGGTATAAAAGAAGGTGATATTATAAGGAAAATAGATGAGGTAAATATTATGAGTGGCTCAGAAATGCAGGAACAATTAAGCCGGTTTAAACCGGGCGATAAAGTAAATGTAACCTATGAAAGAAACGGAACTATGAACACAGTGTTGGTTACTTTAAAAAACAGTTCAGGCAATTTTGATATTGTAAAAGCGGAAACAAAGGTTGACAAATTGGGGGTTGACCTTGTAACCTTGGATAGCAAGCTGGCAAAAAATTACGGTATCGCAGGCGGCGTAATAGTTAAAAAAATAAATGCCGGAGCTATTAACGATCAAACAAGAATGAGAGATGGATTTATAATCACTAAGGTGAATGGTAAAATAGTAAAAACGGTAGATGAATTAAGATCAGTGATCGGCATTTCTAAAGATGTAAAGATTGAAGGTGTATATCCCGGTTATGAAGAAACTTTTGAATACCCTTTGGACTTAGGTGATAATAAATAAAAAACTAATCTCCAACCCTTCTTCACAGAGTGGAGAAGGGAGTATAATCATTGCTCTCTAAATTTTTAGAGAGCTTTTTCTTTTTCA
>JANXQO010000116.1 GCA_025353485.1 Chitinophagales bacterium | reverse complement strand
AAGCATACAAGCATTTATTAAATGTGTACGAAGTAAAGCATTTAAAAGCATGCGCTACTTCTGCAATGAGGGATGCAAAAAACGGTGAAGAAATAATTAAAAAAATAAAGCACGACACAGGTATTGATATTGAAATTATTTCCGGCAGTGATGAAGCTGCATTTATTTATGAAAACCATGTAGCAGAAAACTTAGACAAGGAACATTCTTATTTGTACATTGATGTTGGCGGCGGCAGTACAGAATTAACTTTCTTCAGCAATAATAAATTGGTTTTTAAAGATTCTTATAACATTGGAACTATAAGGCTTTTAAAAAATAAGGTGAAAGATGATGCATGGGATGAAATGAAAGATAGTATCAAAGAAAAAACAAAAGGGCACAAAGAAGTAACTGCTATCGGCTCCGGTGGAAACATCAATAAAATATTTTCTCTTAGTAAGATAAAAGAAAGCAAACCTTTATCATTGGATCTCCTTAGAGATTACTATAAAGAATTAAGTAATGTTTCTTTAATTGATCGCATTAATATTTACAAACTCAAAGAAGACAGAGCAGATGTAATTGTACCTGCTTTACAAATTTATATTAATGTAATGCGCTGGGCAGGCACTAATGAAATATATGTTCCCCGTATTGGTCTTGCTGACGGATTAATACAGCATTTATATGAGGAAATAAAAATGCAGAATATTATGGTATAGCCAGATTCGTTTTAAATATCTTTACTTTTACACCGCGATTGCTCACACGGATTTGTTTTATTCTAACGCAGAGCCATCTCCCACTCTATCGCTTGCATTAACCTCTTAAACATTTAACTTCTTAAACCTTTTAAACGAGTTCTCATGTCAGTTAATAAAGAAGTAAAAAAAATTACTACCAACACTTTGTTGAAAATGAAATCAGCAGGAGAAAAGATCTCCATGATAACTGCTTATGATTTTTCCTTTGCGAAAATATTTGATGCAGCAGGTATAGATATAATTCTTGTTGGAGATTCGGCAAGCAATGTGATGGCTGGCCATGAAACCACTTTGCCAATTACTTTGGATCAAATGATCTATCATGCTTCATCTGTTGTTCGCGGTGTTGACAGATGCCTTGTTATTGTTGATCTGCCATTTGGCGCTTACCAGGGCAACTCAAAAGAAGCATTGCATTCCACCATACGGATTATGAAAGAAACCGGCGCCCATGCAATAAAATTAGAAGGCGGGGAAGAAGTATTGGAATCTGTAAAACGTATTATCAGCTCAGGCGTTCCGGTTATGGGGCATTTAGGATTAACCCCACAATCAATTTATAAATTTGGTACTTATACAGTAAGAGCAAAAGAAGAAGCAGAAGCAGATAAGTTAAAGAAAGATGCTTTGCTGTTGCAGGAAGCCGGTTGCTTTGCAATTGTTTTAGAAAAAATTCCGGCATCACTTGCCAAAGAAGTTTCTGAGAGTTTAACTATACCCACCATAGGAATAGGCGCAGGCAAGCATTGCGATGGACAGGTTTTGGTTATGCATGATATGTTGGGAATAAATACTGAATTTAAACCCAGATTTTTGCGTCAATATCTAAACATGCATCAGCAAATCACAGGCGCTGTTCAAAATTATATTAAAGATGTAAAGAATAAAAATTTTCCTAACGAGAATGAACAATATTAAAAAATTACAGAAGTTTCAAAAATTTAAAATGTTTAAAAGGTTACACTAAACTTATGAAACGTCTTAAACCTTTGAAACCTCTTAAATCTTTAAACGTTTATATCTTTACAAAAATTTATTATGGATTTTCTTTCCCAATTAAAAATATCAGCCAATAACAATGGCGTATCAACAGGAACAGAGTGGCTATCATCTAAAAATGAAAAAATAAAATCATATTCTCCGGTGGATGGAAAATTAATTGCATCCGTAAATGCAGTTGATAAAAAAAACTATGAAAAAGTTATACTAAAAGCACAGGGAGCTTTTTTAAGATGGCGTTTATGGCCTGCGCCCAAACGGGGCGATATTGTACGGCAAATTGGAGAAGCGCTAAGAGAAAATAAATTACCATTAGGTAAATTGGTAAGCTATGAAATGGGCAAGAGTTTACAGGAAGGTTTAGGCGAAGTTCAGGAGATGATAGATATATGTGATTTTGCGGTTGGCTTATCAAGGCAGTTGTATGGATTAACAATGCACAGCGAACGGCCGGGGCACAGGATGTATGAACAATATCATCCGCTGGGTATTGTCGGGGTTATTTCTGCGTTTAACTTCCCTGTTGCGGTGTGGAGCTGGAACACTATGCTGGCATTGGTTTGCGGAGATGTATGTGTATGGAAACCATCAGAAAAAACTCCCTTATGTGCTGTTGCATGTATGAATATTGTTTCTGCTGTATTTGAAAAAAATGAAGTGCCTGAAGGCGTAAATAATTTAATTATTGGAGGCAGGGAAGTTGGGGAATGGATAAGCAATGATAAAAGAATCGCATTAATTTCTGCAACAGGATCAACAAAAATGGGAGTGGCTGTTGGCTCATCTGTTGCTGCAAGGCTGGGAAGAAGTTTATTAGAATTAGGCGGAAATAATGCTATCATAATTTCTAAAGAAGCTGATCTTGATATGGCATTAATTGGAAGTGTTTTTGGCGCTGCAGGCACAGCCGGACAAAGATGTACAACTACAAGGCGTTTAATAATTCAGGAAGATGTATATAATATCTTTAAAACAAAATTAATAACTGCATACAACCATTTAAAAATTGGAGACCCTTTAAAAGAACACAACCATGTAGGCCCGCTGATTGATAAAGATGCTGTAAAAATATATTTAGATGCCATTGAAAAATGTAAACAACAGGGAGGAAAATTTGTTGTGGATGGAGGCGTGTTATCGGGTAAGGGATACGAAAGCGGATGTTACGTAAAACCCTGCATTGCAGAAGTGCAGAATAATTTCTCAATTGTTCAGCATGAAACTTTTGCTCCCATTCTTTATCTTATTAAATATAAAATCTTGGATGAGGCAATTACTATACAAAATAATGTACCGCAGGGTTTATCAAGTTCTGTTTTTACTTTAAACATGAGAGAAGCAGAGCAATTTCTTTCTGCTGCCGGCAGCGACTGCGGAATAGCAAATATAAATATCGGAACTTCCGGCGCTGAAATAGGTGGTGCTTTCGGCGGCGAAAAAGAAACTGGTGGAGGCCGTGAAAGCGGCAGTGATGCCTGGAAGAATTATATGCGCAGGCAAACCAATACAATTAATTATACTGATAAACTCCCACTTGCTCAGGGGATAAAATTTACTGTATAAGTAAAAGGTGTCAGACATTTTAAAAATGTCAGACACCTAACCCATTTCAGGAAATCATTCTAAATTTTTGGTAATGTTTATAAATGGTAGCCTTTTTGCTATATTTTTTTTAAATATTTGTAATCTAAAAAATATTCGAATGATAAATTCTTTAAAACACTCTTTTTATTCTTTTTTAATAATTACCACTTTTCCCTTTGTATCCTTTTCACAGGGAAATTCCGTAAAGGAAACACCTGACAATTGGCATCAGCTTGATAAAGCAGCAACTGGGTATAATGGAATAAGTCTTGATAAAGCATATCAGTTTGTAAAAGGTAAAAAAAGTAAAACTGTTTTAGTGGCAGTTATAGACAGTGGAGTTGATACAACACATGAAGACTTAAAAACAATTCTGTGGCATAACCCCAAAGAAATTCCCGGCAATGGCATTGATGATGATCATAATGGGTATATAGATGACGTATACGGATGGAATTTTATTGGAGGTAAAGATGGAAGAAATGTAAATCAGGATTCTTATGAGGGTGCAAGGGTTTATCATAACCTTAAAGCAAAATACGGCAGTATTGTTCCTGATCCATCTTCCGTAAAAACTCCTGAAGAAAGATCTGAAATAGAAATGTACCGGAAGGCCAAACAAAAAGTTGAAGGTAGCGGATTAAGCGAAGTAGATCTTTTATTGTTAAAAAGAATTTATACAAGCGTACACAAAAGTGACAGCACCCTGCAACTTGCTTTGGCTAAAAAAATATTTACAGGTAATGATGTAGAAGCTTTTAATCCTCTTACTCCGGAAGCTCAAAAGGCTAAATCAGTTTACGTAGGTTTTCTACAGTCAAATAAAGCTATGGATCAAACCAACAGCGAATTTATGGAAGGATTTGAACAATACCTTACTGCAGAAGATAGAAAAATTGAAGCCAAAACAAAAGCTCCAAAAGATTACAGGGGAGAAATTGTAAAAGATGATGAAACAAATATTAATGACAAATATTATGGCAATAATGATGTTATGGCAAATACACCCATGCATGGTACACACTGCGTAGGTATTATTGGTGAAGCAAGAAATAATGGTAAAGGCGGAGACGGTATTGCAGATAATGTAAAAATAATGATGATACGTGCAGTACCGGATGGGGATGAGCATGATAAGGACATCGCATTGGCTATACGTTATGCTGTTGATAACGGTGCCCAAATAATTAGTATGAGTTTTGGAAAAGATTTTTCGCCACAAAAAAAATGGGTGGATGATGCCGTAAAATATGCAGAAAACAAGGGTGTTTTGTTGGTACATGCTGCAGGTAATGATGCAAAAAATATTGATACAGCAGATAACTTTCCCAACCCGGTTTTTGCAGATGGCAAAGGAAGAGCAAACACTTTTGTAACTATAGGTGCCAGCGGCGATGCTACCAATGGCGGTCTTACAGCCAACTTTAGTAACTATGGTAAAAAAGAAGTTGATCTTTTTTCTCCCGGAGTAAAAATCTATTCTTCATTGCCCGGTAGTGTGTACGGCAAACTTTCAGGAACCAGCATGGCTGCGCCTGTTGTGGCAGGTGTAGCAGCATTTTTACTTGAATATTATCCTGAACTTAGTGCCCGGCAATTAAAATATGTAATTGAAAAATCTGCTGTGCAGCCTACCGAAAAAGTAAAGCTGCCCGGTACAGATCAGGATGTAAACTTATCAGATATTTCAAAAACCGGAGGATTTGTAAATGCATACGAAGCTGTAAAACTTGCTGCTACAATTAAAGGAGAAAGAAATTTAAAACAACCTGTGCTTATTGCACCAAAAATTATAAAACACAAAAAAGGATAATACTAATAATAGTATATACAAACTTTAGATCTGAGATTTAATAACTTCGGCGTGTACTAAATCTCATTTTTTATACAGGAATTGTAACTTGCTGTTCGATAACACAATTTCAAATCTCAAATTAATAGTATGCCAAAACCTACTGCTGCAGATTATACCGAATATTTTGGAAGATATATAAGCCAGGTTAATGAAGAAGATATCGGCGAAGCATTTACAAATCAATTCCCAAAAATTGAGAATTTTCTCCAATCTATTAATGAAGAGAAAGCAGGCTATGCTTATGCTCCTGGTAAATGGACTTTAAAAGAATTATTACAACATACTATTGATGCAGAAAGGATTTTTGATTACAGAGCATTATGCTTTGCAAGGAAAGAAACTATTTCTCTACCCTCTTTTGATGAAAACCTATATGCTAAAAATTCAAATGCTGATACAAGAAATTGGAAAAGCCTGAGCAATGAATTTATTAATGTAAGAAGATCAACAGAAGACTTATTTAAAAATTTTTCTGATACCATGCTGCAACAAAAGGGTACAGCAAATAATAACAGCACTTCGGTACTTAGTATTGGGTTTATAATAATTGGTCATGTGTATCATCACATAAAAGTGGTGGAAGAAAAATATTTATAAAGCTGTCAGGGGAGAAATAAAGTGATCTATACAGTTTGCGTTTGGGATAAAACCGTATGCATTTTTATAATAAGATCATTTACTTCAAAAGGTTTTGCAATAAAATCATCAGCGCCATATTCGTAAATAACTCTTTCTGCTATAGCAGGGTAAGAAGAAAATATTACAACGGGAATATGTTTTGTATGCGGCATGGATTTTAACTGTTTACAAATATCCAATCCATCTATACCATTTAAAAAAACATCCAGTAAAATTAGTTGCGGTTTAAAAGTTTCTATTTTCGTTAAAACATTGTCCCAATTGGTATTTGTTTCAACTTCAAAACCTTTTTTTGTAAGCAAGGCTTTCGTTACTTCCAGCAGATCAGTATCATCGTCAATCACAAGGATTTTCATACTTTACTTTTAGCAATCGTTGAAAGTAAATTTACCGAATTAAAAAGAATTAAGAAAAATCTCCTGGTAAATATCTTTATCAATTATTAGGTTGTTATGCTTTTATTCAAAATAATTTTAAAGCATTTTATTTAATTTGGTAAAAAATGTTTTTAGCTTATTTTTGCACACCTTATAAAAAAGGTATGATTCGGTAGCTCAGTTGGTAGAGCAATACACTTTTAATGTATGGGTCCTGGGTTCGAGTCCCAGCCGGATCACCTAACGTTTCAGAAATGAAGCGTTTTTTTATTTTTTCTTATATTAGAGTTAAATGCCATATTCATATAAAGATAAAGTAATTGCCATCACAGGTGGAACAGATGGAATAGGAAAAGCATTAGTGGGGGCACTACTTAAAAGGGGAGCCAAAATTGCAACCTGCGGAAGAAACCACGATAAATTATATGATGTGCAGGTTCAAAACTCAAACAAATTTTTACACACTGTTGTTGCCGATGTGAGCAAAGAGGAAGACTGTAAAAAATTTATTACCAGCACCGTAGAAACTTTTGGCGGTATTGATATTTTAATTAACAATGCAGGTATTTCTATGAGAGCGCTGGTAAAAGATACCGACATTGCTACCCTTAAAAAAGTAATGGATATAAATTTTTGGGGAACTGTTTACTGCACTAAGTTTGCCCTTGATGAAATAATAAAAAGAAAAGGAACTATTGTTGGAGTTTCTTCAATTGCAGGTTACAGAGGCTTACCCGGCAGAAGTGGTTACAGTGCAAGTAAACATGCTGTAAACGGATGGCTGGAAGCGCTGCGAACTGAATTGCTGGATACAGGCGTAAATGTAATGTGGGTATGCCCGGGCTTTACTGCATCTAACATTAGAAATATGGCATTAAATGAGGAAGCTTTACCGCAGGGCGAATCAACAATGGATGAAGGAAAAATGATGACTGCCGCAGAATGCGCTGAGCATATTGTAAAAGCAATTGAAAAAAGAAAACGTACTTTGGTATTAACTTTTACAGGTAAGCAAACTGTATTCATGAATAAATTTTTTCCGAAGTGGGCAGATAAACTTGTGAGAAATCATTTTTTTAAAAACGGAGAACTGGTAAAGTAATAATTATTAATTAATAATTATTAATTATTGTTGTCCGAGATAAATAATTAAAAGAAGGGTGGTTTTTATTGCCACCCTTTTATCAATTTTGTAGTTACGACACTATAAAATATGATATGAACAAATCTACAGATTTTATCGGAC
>JANXQO010000073.1 GCA_025353485.1 Chitinophagales bacterium | reverse complement strand
CCGTGGTTGAACTCAGTGATGACTTGAGTTTTGGATAGGAGGGTCTTGGGATTAATGAAATTGAGGGAGCCGAAGGGGGAGTTGAACTTGTAGTTGGAGGCGCCAAAGATATGGAGAGAACAGTATTTCTTTTTGGAGTTTTTCTTGAGTCGTTATAGTACAATGGTATTTTACTGTCCGGCTTGTCATTAAATATTCTAACGGATTCAATAGGTATTTGCATCTCTTCGTTAAACCAAATAATACCGTTGGGATCATTTAAATGCTTTTTTATCTCTGCAACATTCCATTCTTTCGTATCTTCAAAAAAATCTAATAGTAATTGCCTTACTCCTTTATCAACAACTCTTTTTAGCTTATTTAGTATCGTTGTTTTAGACATTCTATTTTCAATAAAGTAAGCAGCCAAACCTTTTCGATATACTATTTCCTTCTGAAAAACACTTGCATATAATAATGTTATTTTCTTTTCCTTTTTATTAGTATAAGTAATTGGGTTTTCCTCAATAGATTTTACGAATTTTTTAAAGTCACTCTTACTTTCTTCAAAACGCTGAAGCAATTTATTTTTGATGTATGACTTCACTATGTTTTGTAAATCTTCTTCTTCTAATATATGTTTATTAGCTTCTTTAATAAATTCTGCTCTTTGATGTTCATCACTATATTGTAAAGCTAATTTTTGAATACTTAATTTGCTAATGTATTTTAGCATAGGAACCTGAATACTGCCATAAAAAGTTTCATCATGCAGTTTGCCTCTAGGTGCTTTATTACTGCTATCAATTCTTATTGTTTCAATCTGATTTGTTGCATAATTTTTCTTTGTTATAATATTTTTAGAAGTTGTAAAGAGGCGTTTTCTGTCTTTTACAGAAACTATTATATTATTAATTGCATTTTCAGCATCGTTATGAAAACCATTCCAAAGTTCTTTCGGAGGCTTTGCTATATCTTTTAAAAATGCCTGTTTATCACCTCTATATTTTTTAGGAATTTTTGTACTGTCATATTGGGCATTTAAAGTGTTTAAGTATTGAATATAAGATTGCCTGGTACAGGCAACAACTAATGCATCTATTGCATGATGCCGGTGATCATTTCTTTTAGTAAAACTTAAACATCTTTCTATTTCTTTATCTCCTTTGATTATTTGTTTTTCTATTATACTAAAATTATCAGGCAGATCTATTTTGCTTTCTTCAAACTTCAATTTTATAAATTTCTCAAATTCAATAATTCTGTTATGATTCATTTTTTCTAATATCCCAATTAGCCCCCATTCCTTTCTGAGCCAATCTGTAATACTCCCTGTAGTTGTGGTAACCACAGGAGTAATTTTTTTCAATTCTTCAATAATCCGTGTGGATATGTATGCTGTATCTTGTTTTTGCCGGTTAATAAAGTCATCCGGTATGTCAGCACTTTCCATTAGCAAATATTTTTTCTTTTGTTTGGTAATTAATTTTTGATTGTATAAAGTATTCAATTTGTCTACATAGTTTTCTAAAGTCCAGTTTGGATTGTTAGCGTTTCTTACATATTCAAAAGCAGTCATATTTTTTTTAATATCTCTGTTAACACTTAACTCACAAATCATTCTATTTTGAAAGGATTCATCATGGAATTTTTTCCCTGGCAATACATGGTCTAAATCATATAATTTAGTTTTTCCTCTTACTCCAAATACTTCTTCGAGTTCAATTTTCTTGTTAGTATACAAAGAATATTGTCCGCACTCAAAAAAAGATTTGTATGCCCATATGTCAAACTTGGAGGGAACGCTAATGCCCAGCTTCTTTAATTCTTTTATGATAGTAAGATTCTTTTCTTGCCCCTTATTCATTGCCTCAAACATATTTTTTCTATCATCTGCTGTTTGTTTTAGTTCACGTGTTAATTCTACTCTTATTTCTGCTGGTTTGCCGTAATCTCTCCACGCTGCTTTAACCACGCTTAATGCTTCATTAATGACTTGTTCGGCTATGGGGTTTCGAAGACTATGCTGAGGTAATGGTTTAATATCCTCGAAATTTTTGTATTCTGAAATTTCACTGCTACTGTGAGAACCATACACGATATAAGCAGCTTCCCAATAATTCAAATTATTAAACTCAGTAAGCTCTGATTTGCCATAAAGTCTTTCACGGATTGTATCACTTATATCTTCATCAAATTCAGCATTTATAATTTTATTAATTCTTTCCTTTGTTTTAAGATCTATAATTTTTTTGGGATCAAAGTATTTACCACATTTCATAAATGGTAAAAGCTTTTTAATTGCTAATGAAGAAAGATTGGTATGCTTACGTTCGTATTTTAGATTATTAGAATTGGCAAATAACTCAGCTAATTGTTTTGTGAATTTTAAACCTAAATTTTTAAAAGCCTTGTTTGACGTTAACGCATTAATTAAATTTTCTTTTTCATCTTTTGTGAAAATGCCAATTGAATAACACATTTGCCATAATAAGTATAACCTATCTGAATTGGCTAAAAGAGCAGTATAGTTATTATTGAAATCCTGAATTTCAGTTTTATCTGCCAAGCATTTTTTACAATATTCTTCAAATAAATTTTCAAAGTCAATCTTAGTCTGATTTCCAGCAATTGCTTTCTTCCAGCTTATTCTTACTATCTCATTATTTCTCTTTTGGAAAGCTGCTAATAATGAATCTTCTTTCAAGGTTTTAGTAGTATCCAGTTTTTCATATAGCCATTCTTTATCTTCTACACTAAGTAATATCTCTTTTTCATATTTATTAAAAACTTTAGTGTTTTGTATTTGTTGCCAAGTTCTAAATTCCTGAAAGATTGGATTACTTCTGGGGCATACTTTGTTATAATATCTTTTGTTCTTTATTTCTTTATATTCAAAGCGGCATTGATCCAAATCATTTGCCTGTCCCCAATGTCTCTGAAAAAATATTATTTCATTTCTTAATTTCGAAATTTTAGTATGGGTAAGTTGGACATGAAATTGTTTTTGAAAATTACATATTGCATCAAATTCAGCTTCATAAAATTCCCGTAATATTTTTTTATCTTTTATTCTGTAAAAGGGATTTTTAGTTAATTGATTAAAGAAATATTGCCCAACTGTTTTGCCACAGTTTTTAAGTGCCTCATTTATTTCCAACATTTCATTTTCCCAGGCACTGCGCTCTCTCCATTTTATTATAGTGTATTCTTTTTTTGAAACTTTGTCTTTCTTTAAAATGAGATCAAACAAAACCTCCGCTTCTTCTTTAAATTTGGATGGTTTACTTTCCAATTGATAGTATATCCCTTTTTTACTATCAACCATTTCTATTTCATATTCTTTAAAAACTATCTTTTTTTTATTTGGTTCACATATTCGTAGTAAGGTTACCTTTTTTACAATCCCGGATAATGGTTCTTTCTTTTTTTTCTTTGGAGTTTCTTCTTCAATATTGTCCTGGTCTTTTCTATTACTTTTAAATCCTCTTTTCTGATTCAACTGGTAAAATATTCTTGCTAATTCACTTTTTTTTAATTCCCTTTTCAATGCTTCTTCTCTTAAATAATAATTGAATAAGCCAATGTTAGCATTGTGATGCTTTGCATTTTCAACGATAAATGTTTCCGATAATATCTTTTTTTCTGTTTCATCTAACTGTATAAAATACTTATCTATTTCATTTGTATCTGTATGCAAAGGAAATTCTTTAGGTAAAAATGTTAATTCATCTTTTAAAAAAGATATTAATTTCCTTTTTCGTTGCAAATATCTTTGGTTCATTCTTCTGGCTCCTCTTGCTTCTCTTCTTTTCGCATTTTTACTAATCGCTTTTCCTTTAGTGTCTTTACTCATAGATTGTCCTTTTAAAAAATTTTCCGTCATTTTTCTTATGTCCTCATCGTCTGGAAGTATTCTACTAGTAAGTACTTTTATTTCATTTTTTTCAGATACATTTTCAGCTTCATCAATAACAGCTAATCCAATAGAGTTTGTTCCTAAGTCAAGACCAAATTTTAGTTTCATAATTATTATTTTATTCAGTAATTCTAAAATTATTTATATTTATATCCAATTTGAAGCAAATCACAATAAGGTTTTACCGTAGTGAAAACCTCCAAAAGAGATTACTCAAAACCTCAAAGCAATTTGAGGTTTTGTTTTTTGCAATCACAATAAGGCTATAAGCCAAAGAGATTTCTCAGCCCTGCGTACTCCGTGGGGCTTTTATTTTTCTTCATTCCGTTGTGTAAACATTTAAAGCGGCGCAAGTCGCTTTTTTTTATTTCTATACAATCTCACTCTATCCAACTCATCACCCAAAGCAATACCTGATTGATAATTTAGCCGGGTATTATTTTGCTGCAATAGCTTAACTTCTGTATCAGGTTTACTTAATGCTGATGCTGAATTTATAAGATTATTGCGGATACTTTTCCACGCAAATAAGTGCTGAAACAAATTGAGATCCCATATTTTTTCAACAGAGGATTTTGCAACATTTATTTCGGTGTTCATAAGCAGCCAGTTGGTGTTGAGAGAAACGTAGAAAGTAATTTATAATAAATTCCTGAATTGTATAAAAAAAGTTTCAGGTAGTTGTTAGTGAACATCCACGAAAAGCCGTACACAAAGCGGCCCACAAAAGAAGTTGATAATCTGAAAAAGCAATTATGGAGTTACTCCTCTTCCAAATGAATATTAAGAATCCCCCGATACGTTATCATTGTTTTCATCCACAGCACTATAAGCATTGTTCTCGTCATCCTCTTCACCAATTTCTTCATTGGCATCATCTGCCTCAGTTCCGGGAATATCAAGGTCATCGCCACTCACGTCTTCCCCAAAACCTCCTTCATTTAAAGGCTCTCCATCTTCGTCTTCGTTATCTAACGAGGCATCCTGTATACTTTCATCATCTTTAGTTGGCATATTCTCATCAGCATTTTGCAGGTCTCTTTTTTCTTCTTTACTAACATTTGAACTGTTATCATTATCTATCTCAGTGTCATCATCTTCCGGATCATCAAAAAGCCCAACACCTTCTTCATCGTCTGAAGAAATAGTGGTATCAGCCATTTCACCCATAGGTGCCGGCCTTACATTTTCCTGCCCTGGAATATCCCTCTACATCAGGCAGGTCAATAGTGGTAGTTTCAGGCTGTAATCTTTTTTGATCTTCGGGAGAATCAGGAAGATCCTGACCTCCAGCGATATTAAATTTTCTTGTTGAACCGTCATTTGTGTTTTGTGTTTGATTTGATTTATTTCCCATCATGTAAGTTTTTATTTTTGCTGTAAATTCTATGCCATTAAATTTTTTAAGAGATTTTTTTGATTTCTTATACTTGAGCACATAGAAATTATTAAAAAAAGATTCCTCTTATTCTTTGCTGTTTAGTTTCATCCCCTTACCTTTGCACTCCCAAATAAAAATGGGGAAATCTAAAGTTCTTTCAATATGTCTCAGAGAATAAGGATCAAACTTCAGTCTTACGATCACAATCTTGTAGATAAATCTGCAGAGAAGATAGTAAAGACAGTACGCAGCACCGGTGCAGTAGTAACAGGACCAATTCCTTTACCTACTCATAAAAAAATATTTACCGTATTGCGTTCTCCCCACGTTAATAAAAAAGCACGTGAGCAGTTCCAGTTGTGTACGCACAAACGTTTGTTAGATATTTACACCAGCAGCAGCCGTACGGTAGATGCTTTAAGCAAATTAGATTTGCCCAGTGGTGTAGATGTAGAAATAAAGGCTTAATGAACCTTTTCGTTCTCACTTAGTTAGTAAAGAACGGGATAGGCAAAAAGCAAGTTCTTAAAAAAAAGTAAA
>JANXQO010000056.1 GCA_025353485.1 Chitinophagales bacterium | reverse complement strand
CCCTGATGACGAAGGAATATATTCTTTACCCGAATACCACCTTGTTCTCGGAAATCGCAGACTTGCTTTACAAGATTTAAGCAATGCAGGGCACCAACCAATGAGCTATCATAACGGAAGATATCATATTACTTATAATGGTGAGATCTACAACTTCCTTCAATTAAAAGCACAGCTTATCCAGGAAGGATTTACCTTCAAATCTAACAGTGATACAGAAGTTATTCTTGCTTCATTTACTGCATGGGGAACTAAAGCATTTGAAAAATTCAATGGCATGTTTGCCTTTGCATTGTTAGATACTCATAATGCTAATATTTATCTTGTAAGGGATGCTTCAGGTATAAAACCACTTTATTATTCTGCAAGTGATCAACGCTTGGTCTTTGCTTCGGAAATTAAAGCCTTTAAGCCAATCCCCGGATTACAGGAACAGGATCCAAAGTGGCCCATTTTTATGATGGCTTATGGGCATTTGCCCGAACCAATCACAACCTTAAAACATGTAAAACCTTTAAAAAAAGGCACTTTTTTAAAATACAAACTGGGAAAAGGAACATGGTCTACTTCAACATTTTCAGAGTTTAGCTATTTTGAAAAAATATCTGATAGAAAAGATGCGATTGAAGAGGTAAAAATTTGTTTGGCAAAAGCAGTTAAACGGCACTTATTATCTGATGCACCAATTGGTGTTTTTTTAAGTGGCGGAGTAGATTCTTCAATTATTGCCTTACTTGCAAATGATAAGAGTAACACACATCTAAATACATTATCTCTTTATTTTGCCGAAAGCCAATATTCAGAAAAAAGATACCAGGATATATTGTTACCTCGCCTATCGTGCAACCATCATCAGCATCTTTTAAGCGAGAAAGAATTTCATAATAATCTTCCGGCAATTATAAGTGACATGGATCTGCCAAGTACCGATGGTATTAATACATGGTTCATTAGTAAATATGCGAAAGCCAACGGATTAAAAGCAGTTTTGTCAGGCGTTGGTGGAGATGAGTTGTATGGCGGCTATCCATCTTTTAACAGAATGAAAGTGGTTGAAAAGCTGGAAAAATTACCAGATATTTTTTTAAAAAATTCTTATAAAACAAGTTTAAAAAAAATTCATCGTCTTTGCTATTTAAGTTTGGAAGGAGCAAAAGGGAAATATCTTTTTTTACGAGGACATTTTATTCCTGATGAAATTGCCCGTCATTTAAATATGGATGAAAAAGAAGTATGGGATATATTAAAGGAGGAGCCTGTATTAGATAATATCAGCAATTTATCATTAAAAAATCAGGCAAGCAGCATGGAAATGAACTTATATATGCAGAATCAATTATTAAGAGATGCAGATATTATGAGTATGGCGCATGGTGTAGAAATAAGAGTGCCATTTTTGGATAAAGAATTTATTACCCTTTCATTACAAATACAAACATCAATAAAATATGCAGGTAATTATAGAAAACAATTATTGATTGATGCTTTTAAAGATATTTTACCAGAGCCAATATGGAACAGGCCTAAAATGGGCTTCTCATTTCCTTTTAAAGATTGGCTTGCAAATGATGAATATGTAAAAAATATTATTCATTCAGGAAGTGATGCTGTTAAAAAAGATTATATAAAATTTCGATCAGGCAAATTGCATTGGTTTCAATTATTATCATTGATATTATTACAGCACCATGCAAAAGGATAAGCAAATTCTATTTCTTACATTAAAAGTTTTTTCTGATACAGGTGGAATAGAAAAAGTAAGCCGTATTGCAGGAAAAGTGTTAAATGAAATGGCTATTGCATCAGGTGATAAACTGCTAATTTATTCAATGCATGATAAACCAATACGTATTAACGAAAACTATTTTCCACTTAATATTTTTAAAACATTTTCTTCAAAAAAAATTCATTTTGTTACTCAAACTATACTCCAAGGTATAAAAAGTAATCTCCTTGTATTAAGTCATGTGAATTTATTGGGATTGGGATTTTTTATTAAGTTGCTTTCACCTAAAACAAAATTGGTATTGTTTGCCCATGGTATAGAAGTGTGGGAAATAAAATCATTCTGGAAAAGATATGCATTACAGCAATGCGATCTCATACTGACTGTTAGCAATTATACAAGGGATATAATGGTGAAAAAATATACTCCTGCTATTGAAAAATTTATTGTAGTAAATAATTGTCTTGACCCATTTATAGTTCCACTCACCAGTATAAATAAAGATGAAAAACTACTCACAAAGTATGGCTTACGGAAGGATGAATTTGTATTACTTACTGTATCAAGGCTTTCATCTAAAGAGAAATACAAAGGTTATGATAAAGTTATCGTATGCATGAGTGAGCTTATAAAAGAATACCCATATTTAAGGTATTTGATAGTGGGGAAGTACGATGATGCAGAAAAAGTAAGGTTGGATAAGTTAATAAAAGATCTTGGTCTCGAAAATGTAATAATATTTTCAGGGTTTGTTAATGATGAAGAATTAGCAACACATTTCAATCTTGCAGATCTTTATGTAATGCCAAGTGAAAGAGAAGGTTTTGGTATTGTATTTATTGAAGCGATGTTTTATGGCAAACCTGTAATTGCAGGGAATAAGGATGGCTCAATAGATGCTTTGTGTAATGGCAAGTTAGGTATTTTAGTGAATCCGGATGATGAGGAGGAAATAATTTTAGCCATTAAAAAAGTAATTCATAATCCATTGCAGTATACCCCCGACCATAATCTATTGATGAAAAATTTTAGCTACCAGTCTTATCAAAAAAAAATAAAAGAAACATTTCATACACTTTACAGCTATACTGAAACTTATAAAGAAATAAAAAATGAACAAAATTTTTCTGTAAGAAGTTCTGTAAGAAAAATGACATTAGATACAATTGGTGTTTTTGATAAATTTAAAAATGAAGATGCTCTTAAGAAAAACAGGATCCAGTTTATTTATGTACATCATATATTTAAGGATGAGGAACAAAAGTTTAGAGAGTTGATTGAATTTTTATTAAAGTATCATTCTTTTATTAGTTATTCAGAAGCGATAAAAAAAATATTAAACAATAATATTGATAAACCTTATATATGTTTTAGTTCAGATGATGGCTTTAAAAATAATTTAGCGGGAGCTAAAATCTTAGAAGAGTATGGAATTAAAGCATGTTTTTTTATATGCCCTGGTATTATTGGTGATAATAATTATGATCACATAAAAAATTTCAGTAAAAAATATTTAGAACTTCCTCCTGTTGAATTTTTGAACTGGAAAGATATTGATAGATTATTAGCTAGCGGCCATGAAATTGGTTCTCATACAATGACTCATAGAGATTTGACATTGGTTTCTTATAATAATTTGTGTGATGAGATTCAATTGTCTTACAAAATCATTAAAGAGCATTGTGGTACAATTCAACATTTTGCTTACCCTTATGGAAGATATTTTCATATCAATGAAACTGTTCGAGAGCTTATTTTCGATACAGGCTATCAATCCTGTACTTCGGCTGAAAGAGGATGCCATGTACAACAATTAAACGCACCTGAAAAAGAAAAATTATTAATCAGGAGAGATCATATTTTATTAACATGGAACTTATCTCACATCAAATATTTTTTAAGACGGAATTCGTTAAGCAAATCGTTACAACACAATGAATTTCCTTTTAGCGTACAATGAATATAATTATACTGACAAGTTCGGTAAAAGGGATGGCTGCTCATACGTTACCGCGATTATTTAATGAAAGCTCTATTAAAATTACAATGGTAGTTTTTAACGAGGGCGAAATAATAAATAAAAAAAAGTATTACTTAAAGAAAATAAAAAAAATTTTTAAAATAGGTTTATTGGGTGCGTTAAATGGTATAAGAATGCGGAAGTGGTTTACTAAGGATACTGATTTTCTTTTCCCCGATATTGATCTTGAAACATTTTGTTTACAAAATAATATACGTTTTGAGCGCACTCCTTCAATTAATTGCGATAATACCAGAAGAATATTTCGCAATTCCAATGCATTCATAGGAATAAGTCTTGGTAACAGTTATATAAGTGAATCGGTCTTTTCAATTTGTCCGTTGGGGATGATAAATATACATGGAGAAATATTGCCAGATTATCAAAATGCACAAAGCATAATCTGGCAGTTATATAATGGTTCCACTAAAACCGGCTATACCATACATAAGATAAATAAAAAGATAGATGATGGAGATATACTTTACCAGGAAGTTTTTCCAATAGTTTTTAAAAATAACCTTGCTAATACTATCTCCTATAATTGCGCCCAGATTACAAAAAAAGCCTGTCAGGGATTAATTAAGGTATTAAAAGATTTTAATTATTATAATTTAAATTCAACGAAACAAATATATTGTAAATCTTACACTACTCCTTCATGGAGACAGTTTAAAAAAATCAAAAAGCAATTCCTTGAATTAAAAAATCTTTCACCCAACCTAACTGTAGTTCATGGCGAATCTCAAATAAATTGACACGTGTAACAATTGTTCTCTACAATTTCAAACGCAATATTTTAAAGAATATCAAATATGGATAATGAAATAATAATAAAACCCGGGCTTACTGAAAAAAATTATTGGAAAGATCTTTGGCGCTTCAGGGAGCTTTTTTATATTTTGAGTTGGCGTGATATTAAAGTTCGTTATAAGCAAACTGTTGTAGGAGCAGCATGGAGTATTATAAGGCCTTTACTAACTACTATCATTTTTACAATTGTATTTAGTAAAGTGGCTAAATTAGATAATCCCAGTGCTGCACCTTATGCACTTATGGTTTTTGCAGGTATGTTGCCCTGGCAGTTCTTTAGTAATGCATTAAGTGAAGCAAGTAATAGTTTAATTGGTAATTCAAACCTTATCAGCAAGGTTTATTTTCCCCGAATGATAATTCCTGCAAGTTCTGTAATTACAAGTCTTGTAGATTTTGGAATTTCTTTTATACTATTACTTGTAATGATGGTATGGTATCAATACTTGCCTTCGTGGCAAATAATCTTTTTACCGTTGTTTATTTTACTTGCTTTCTTTGCAGCGTTTGGTACAGGATTATATCTTACTGCGCTCAACGTTAAGTATAGGGATTTCAGGTATATAATTCCATTTATTGTACAATTTGGATTATACATTACTCCCGTAGGTTTTAGCAGCAGCGTCATCAATGAAAAATATAGAAATTGGTTTTCTTTAAATCCTATGGTAGGTGTAATTGACGGATTTAGATGGAGCATACTTGGCGATCCTTTTCATCTTCAAAGTATTTTACTTTCAATTACTGTTACATTTTTATTTATGTGGCTTGGAGTATGGTATTTTAGAAAAGTGGAAAAAACTTTTGCTGATAATATTTAGTGCATGTTTAAGCTTTGTATAATTTATAGGAATTGAAAAAAATAAATTGATAATTTAATGTCTGATTCAGTAATAGAAGTTAAAGATCTTTCTAAAAGTTATATCATATCTCATGAAGGACAGGAAAGATATACTGCTCTGCGGGATGTAGTTACTCAAAAACTGAAAACGATATTTTCTTTTCCTAAACATCTCAGGCAGCAAAACTCACATCAGAATTCTTCCAAAGAAGAATTCTGGGCTTTAAAAGATGTAAGCTTTAATATCAAGAGAGGTGATAGGATAGGCATTATAGGAAGAAATGGAGCAGGTAAATCTACTTTATTAAAAATATTATCCAGAATCACTCATCCTACACATGGTGAAATAAGGATAAAGGGAAGAGTTGCAAGTTTACTGGAAGTTGGAACAGGCTTTCATGCTGAATTGACAGGGAGAGAGAATATTTTTTTAAACGGCGCTATTCTAGGTATGAGTCGTTCAGAAATAAAACGAAAGTTTGATGAAATTGTTGATTTTGCAGAGGTAGAACAGTTTTTGGACACACCAGTAAAAAGATATAGCAGTGGCATGTATGTACGCCTTGCATTTGCTGTTGCAGCTCATTTAGATCCTGAAATTTTGATTGTTGATGAAGTATTAGCTGTTGGGGATGCTCAGTTTCAAAAAAAATGTTTAGGGAAGATGGAGGATGTTAGTAAAAATCTAGGAAGAACGGTGTTGTTTGTTAGCCATAATATGGGAGCTATAAAAGCTTTATGTACATCGTCAATTATTTTACATAAAGGCAAAAAAATACTTCAAGGTGATGTGTTTGAATCTTTGGCGAAATATATGAGTTTTGATCAGTCGCAACTTAATAGTCAAACTCGATACAACACGGAAATTATTCCTTTGGGTAAAAAGATGTTTATTCAAGAAGTCGAAATGTTTGACGACCAAAATTTGCAGTACTTTCAGTTACACTTAAACTTAAAAATCCAGTCTTCAATTAAAACTAGGATAGGAATCAATATACGTATTAAAGACGGTATGGGCTTTGCGATAGCTGCAGGCTTTACTCATTACTTTATACCAGATTTGCATTCTATTAATACTGGAGAAAATAATATTGAAATTATAACTGTAAATATTCCTTTTGCTAGCGGAACCTATAAAATTAGTTTTGAACTGGTTATACCTGGAATTGAGACTTTTGATACATTGGAAGATTGCCTCAACTTTGAATTAAATAATGATGGAATTGCAAAAAGAAATTATGGTATTGTGCAAGATTGGGGTATTGGATCAACTGAAATTAAATTCAAA
>JANXQO010000022.1 GCA_025353485.1 Chitinophagales bacterium | reverse complement strand
GAAGGAAAAAATAAAATGAGTGTATTGAATGCTGTAAAAAATAAATTGTTAGCAAGAGTGGTTGCCGTTGTTAATAAGCAACAGGAATATGTGAAAAGGTCAGCTTAAAATAGTTTTGTTTTTGTCATAGAAATCGGGGGCTCTCACGGGTTGTTGCTGTGCGTGGATGATGTAGGAGGAACACCCACAGAGGCTAAGATGGCATTACTTCGGTTCGAAGAACATAGGCTGCTGTCCTGAGTTTGTAACTCAGGAGTTCGCTTTATAAAAGTGGTAGTTTGTAAGTCCGTAGTTACAAACTACGGACAGCAGTGAGATGTAGGAGGAACACCCACAGAGGCTAAAATTTAAGATTAATCAAATCAACAAGATTCCAATCTTTTTATTTAATGTTTTCGCTTTTTAATTTGTTGTGGTTTGGTCGGTGAGGACACCGACCACGGAGAAAAATATAATTTAAAATATACTGCTGTTTAAAAAGAATGCAGCTGCTGTAGGCGACTGAATTGAAAAAAAGAAAGACAGTAGCTGAAGTACATTTAGATTTAAAAGTATTTATTAGGATTATTTATTTGATGTCTATACTGTTGTTGGTGCACCTCACACACAAAGGCTATTTGAACACCAACAAAGGCGAAGATTAAAAATAATAGAACGTAGAGCCAAACTGATCGAAATAATAATATTGAAATAACTGGTTGTTATTATACACTATTTTATAAGGATATGTCTGAACAGCACCATTTCCCAATATGAATTTTGTGGTTTGTTTTACATTATTGGTTGATAAAAAGAAAGGACCAATAGATTCATTCCACCCAAAAGCAAATACAAAATTTCTAATTATAAAATTACCTTTAAATGGATTTTTGGATGAATCATAAATAAATGTTGTTCTTTCAGTTATTTTATCAGAATATGAAGGTTGTGAATTTACTTCTGCTACATTACCTAGAGAATCATATTTAAATGAAGTTTCATTAAAACGATATTCTTTTTCTGCTTTATTTCGAAAGTTTTGAAATATCTTATCTATTCTTCTCTGCAAGTTGTAGGAGAAAAAGGTTTCATCTGAATAATAATCAGAATTCGTCTCAATAATACTTTTTAAAGCCCCTAAAGAAAAATAGTTGAATTGATAAGACTTCACCAATATCTCACAAGCCGTAGTAGGTTCTCTCACTTCAACTTTATCGATCTTATTATTTACATAAAAAAAGTCATATTGGCCACCTGCACAACTTCTTGGATCTGCTGAAGGTTTATAAATTATTGTCTTGATCTTGTTTGTATTTGGATAATAATCAAAATAATAATAATTATCATATCCATAACTATATCGTTTAATATACTGTATTTTATTTTTAATCGCCAACTCACCTAAATCAAGTTTATCAATAGAAAACAAAGGCTCTTTAATTTCTTTTACTTGATTGTTATTTGTTATACTTTGAACTTCAGTAGATGTTTTTTTACAGCATACCAAAATTGATAAAAGAAAACAGACAAAGAAAATACGCATATTTTTTATTATATCTAAAGCTACATAAGTTTTAATAAAACAATTTTTTTATCACGCCCTATAAAATAGATAAATGTTATTTTTACTACTCACCGGCTGCCCGATTGAAATGGAAAACACGGTGAAGATTTGTGCAAAGGCTCTGTGCCGGATTTGTAATGGAAAGCGGGAACTGAAGTTGAGAAAGATTCAAATGATGACAGCCACTAATTTTTAATTCGTACTTCCTACCTCGTACTTCGCACATTTTATTGCAATCTCACTCTCGGGTCAACCACGCCATATAAAATATCCGCAAGAATATTTATGAGGATAAAGAACGCAGCGGAAAATAATACTGAACCCATCACAACAGGATAATCCAGTTTGTCCAATGCATCTACGGTAACCTTGCCTATACCCTTCCAGCCAAAAATATATTCAACAAAAAAAGCGCCTGCCAGCAATTCGGCAAACCAGCCTGTAATGGCCGTTATCACAGGGTTTAAGGCATTGCGCAGGGCATGTTTAAATACAACGGTGCGCCTGCTGAGCCCTTTTGCATAAGCAGTGCGTATATAATCCTGGTTTAGCACATCGAGCATGGAACTGCGTGTAAGCTGTGTAATTATTGCCAGCGGACGAATGCCCAATGTAATGGCTGGAAGAATTAAATTCTGCAACGTAAGATAGCGCTGCCCTGTGGTTTCATCAATATCGAACCAGCTGCCGGTTAAATTTAAGCCGGTATAAGGATGCAGCACAATGCCAAACAAATAGGCAATTACAATTGCCATAAAAAATGACGGCGCAGAGATACCGATAACGCTTGCAAAAACGGATGAGGTATCCATCCATGTATTTTGTTTTACGGCTGCCAGCACGCCGAGCAATACACCGATGATGGTGGCAAATATCATGGCAGCAAATGCCAGCATGATGGTGCCGGGCAAGGCTTCCATCAAAACATCCACTACATCTTTTTTTGTTTGGTAACTTCTACGCAGGTAAGGGATTTTTATGCCTATCTTTTTTTCGCCGCCAATAAAAAAACCATGAAGTTTTTTATTTTCTATTTCTTCTTTTGAATGAATGCCTATCGGTGAAACATCGTTGAGGTAAAGAATGAATTGTTTCCATTTGGGCTGGTCGAGGTAAAGTTCCTTGCGAATGTTGTCCATGGTTTTTTTATCACCTGTTTGTCCAACTATTAATCTTGCAGGATCTGCAAATCCCTGGAACATAAAGAAAACAATTACCACCACTCCTATTAAAACGAGGAGGCCGTAGGTTAGTTTTTTTATGATAAAGTGAAACATTTTTGATAGCCCCCTATCCCCCGAAGGGGGAATAAGGAGAAAGATTTTTGCCCCCCTATCCCTCTAAAGGGGGGAAAGGGAGAGTATGGTTTTTAAATTTCAAATCAGAAATCTCAAATTATTTTAATGCTTTTTCTATGGCTGCCCAACCCCACTTCTTTTGAACTATCGGCCCTTTCATTAAATATAACTCAGGGTCAGTACGTGCTGCAGTTTTTAATGCTGTTGCATCGCAACTGAGAACAGGAACATTAAAATTATTTTTTTCATTAAAGAATTGTTGGGCTAAAGAAGCCTGTGATGCGATAACAATTAATGGCCTGTTTTTTTCTTTTGC
>JANXQO010000039.1 GCA_025353485.1 Chitinophagales bacterium | reverse complement strand
AAAAAGTAAAGTTGGTGTTAGATCCTTCCTCATCGCAGGTTTCATTAATGTCATGCGTAAAGCAAAAATTCTTTACTGATAATTTTTGTTTGGTTATTTCAATATCAGATTCTTTATAAAATTTTTTTGCAAGAATATCATGATTTCCCCTGATAAGCCGCATTTGTAAATCAGGTACATCATTCCTCCATTTTAAAAACATATCCATTTCTTTATTTGCATGGCTGTGAAAAAGATCACCAACGATTAATAATTGTGTGGGTTTAAAAAACTGTATTTGTGCAAATAATCTTTGCAGATCTTCTTTAAAAATATTTTGCGGAACGCCAATGCCCGATTTTCTGAAATGCCCGGTTTTACCAAGATGGAGATCTGATAAGATCAATGATTTTTCCTCTTCCCAAAAAATACAACGTTCGGGAGAGAGCCACAACGTTTGTTTATGAAGAATGAATTTATAGGGAGGTAACAAGTTTTTTAAGTGAAGATAATTTAGATAAGCAGCATCAAACAAATAAAAAGTGTCTTTTAATAAAAGAGTTATGAAAAATATTATTGCTATCCTGCTGATATTTTCATTAAGTGCTGGATGTAAAAAAAATTGTACAAAAAATTGTACAGATGCAGTAGTTACACTTATTCCCGATCCGTGTAAACATGTTAGCGTTATTATCAGTGGAAAAACATATCCAACTGATGATCTGCCGGATCAGTATGCGGTTGAAGGCAAAAATATCTGTATTGAATATTCATTGTATGAGGATATGAAATTGTGTGCATGTTGTGGCGGAACAAAAGTGCATGTTATAGCGGTTCATTAAATTATTTCTCCAGTTGCATCTGCATTCGCTTCACCCTGTCTTCCAGTTTTTCTGAAGAAAGATCTTCTCTCATGCTATCTACTTTTATAGGAAAACAAAATGGGGTAAGCCGTTTAGGAAAAGTAATGATGATCTTATTTTTTTGAATACGCTCCAGCATTTTCCTTAATCTTTCTTCTTCCATCTGCTGCTCCATCACTTCGTTATATGCCTGTTTTATTAAAAGATTATTGGGATCATATTCTGCAAATACATTAAATAGCAGAGAAGCCGATGCCTGCAGGTGTCTTGCTTTTTTTTGTTCCCCCGGATAGCCCTGGAATATCAGGCCGCCAATGGTTGCAATATCACGAAACTTTCTTCTTGCCATTTCTGTACTGTTCATACTTTTATGAATATCACTAAATAGATCTTCGGGAGAAAATAATTCATACACATTTGTATCATCAACAGGAATTGGCTGATCACTCAATAATTCAAATCCATAATCATTCATTGCAAAAGAAAAAGTTATTGGTGTGATCTTACTAATACGGTATGCCAAAACCGCTGCCATGGCTTCATGCACGAGCCTTCCTTCAAAAGGAAAAACAAAAAGATGATAACCGTCTTTTGTTTCAATTTGTTCAATAAGCAATTCATTTTCTTTTGGTATGTGCGATAAATAAGCCTGTAGCTCGAAAAGCGGTTTTAATACCTCCAGTTCAATATCGGTTTTTTTCTTTTTGCCAGTTGCCGATTGGATATTTACTGTCTCCGCTGCTTCTTCAAATTTTTGTCTAAGCATAAAACCGAGATTGGATGAAAGCGGCACCCTGCCTCCCTGCCAGCTTGGAACCATGCTTTTTTTTGAATTTGATTTTCTTACCAATACCGTCATATCTTTTATCATTACAAATTCAAGATTTCTTCCTGCAAGGGTAAATACATTACCCGCCTGCAAGCGTGAAATAAACCATTCTTCAATAACACCAATGTAACCACCACTTATAAATTTTACTTTCATCATCGGGTCGCTAACGATTGTACCGATATGCATACGATGCCTCATGGCAATTCGCCGGTTATTTATTTTATACAAACCGTCTATTATTTCTATTTTTTTAAAATCATCATACTGCTGTAATGCCACACCCCCTTCAGTTATAAAATGTAAAATTTGCTGCCATTCATCTTCAGTAATTTCTCTGTAGCAATAAGTTGATCTTATTTCTTTAAAAATTTTATCAGGATAAAAGCCATCGGAAATAGCAAGTGTTGACAGATATTGAATCAATACATCAAAACATAAAATTCTTGGCTGCCTGCTTTCAATTAAATTTTGTTTAATGGCTTCTTTTAATGCAGCTGCTTCTACCAGTTCTAAAGAGTGTGTTGGAAGAAAATAAATTTTACTTGTGGCATCCGGTTGATGACCACTGCGGCCTGCTCTTTGCAAAAACCTGGCAACACCCTTGGGTGAACCCACCTGTATCACAGTTTCTACGGGACGAAAATCAACTCCCAAATCAAGGCTGGCAGTGCATACCACGGCTTTCATTTTACCTGTGTGTAAATTTTCTTCCACCCACATTCTAAGATCGTATTCTATACTCCCGTGATGCAAAGCAATAACACCGGCAAGATCAGGAGATGCATTTAAAATTTCCTGGTACCATCTTTCACTCATCCCTCTTGTGTTAATGAAGATCAAAGTGGTGGTACTTTTTTCAATAATGGGTATCACTTTATCAACAAGCTTTATCCCTAAATGGCCTGCCCACGGATATTTTTCTATCTCGTCAGGAAATACTGATTCTATTTTTATTTTCTTTTTTATTTTGGCAGTAATAATTTTATTTGACCTCTCTCCCAACTCTTCCGGAAGAGTCGGCACAGGTTCTCCAAAGGAGAGTGGGGCAAGCAAAACATCTTTTGCCTGTTCAAGATTTCCTATAGTTGCTGATATTCCCCAAATAGAAAGATGTGCGTTTTTGCCCGTAGCTAATAACTCATAGCTTATGGCTATAAGCTTTGAGATAGCTAACTCTACCTGCACACCTCTTTTACTTCCAAGCAATTCATGCCATTCATCTACAGCAATAATTTTTAGTGATCTAAAAACTTCAGGATAATTTTTTTGTGCCAATAATAAATGCAGGCTTTCGGGAGTAATGATAAGCACTTCAGGCATTTGGCGTTTTTGTTTTTGACGCTCACTCATTTCTGTATCACCATTTCTTATCCCGATCTTCCAACTCATCCCTAATTCTTCAATAACTTCTTTCATTGCCCTGCCAATATCTTTTGCCAATGCACGCAAAGGTGTTATCCATAATAATTGCAAACCACTTTTTTGTTTTGTTGTAAAGTCTTTTGGATGATGATTAATAAAATCAATTAATGAACCCAGAAAAACAGAAAAAGTTTTACCGCAGCCGGTTGGTGCATTCACCAAACCTGATTTACCATCAATTATTTGCTGCCATGTTTCTTCCTGAAAAGTAAAAGGTTGGTGGCCTTTAGATGTAAGCCAGTGTTGAATTACAGAATATCCCTTTGTTTCAAACAGTTTCATTATTGTTATGTCTCTCACCTTTCACCAAAAAATCATTTTTTAAACCCCTCTACTGATTGAACATTCTTTACAATATTCTTTATTACCACTTTTGAATCGGGCTTTACACTCATTAGCCCTGTTGTTACAATTGTGTCTCCTGCATTTATGCCCGAGAGTATCTGAATATTGGAAGAGTCTCTTACTCCTGTTGTAACATCTGTAAAGGTGGCAACTCCATTTTTATAAACAATCAGTTTTTTTCCTCTTGCCTGCGGAATAATAGCCTGTGTTGGTATCATTAGCGCTGTATAGTCCGGTGCAAAATCAAGCATCACATTAGCAAAAGCACCAGGTACAAGTATTGCGTCGTTTCCTTCAACAGTTGATCTTATATTCAGGCTGCGGGAATTTTCAGTAATGCCCGATTCAGTTGCCATAATTCTCGCGGCATGTCTAACATCAGAACCCGCCACAGTAAAAAATACCATTGTTCCGGGTTTTGCTTTACTGATATATTTTTCCGGTATTGTAAAGTCCAGTTTCAGATTACTGGTCTTTCTTATAACTGTAATAATTGTTTGTGGTGTAACATAAGCACCTACACTTATTTCCTTTAAACCAAGCTTGCCCGAAAAAGGTGAGCGTACAACTGTTCTCGCAATATTTGTTCTTATTATTTCAATATCTGCCCTGATATTATTTGCATTTAATACTGCCATATCATAATCCTGGCGGCTTATACCCTGTATGCTTAATAGTTGAGAAAGACGGCTTGCGGTTTGATTAGCGATTTTAAGTTGTGCCTGTAATTTGTTTAATTGTGCCTGCAGATCAGCATCGTAAAGTTTAGCAATAACCGAGCCTTTACCAACATAAGCACCTTCCCGTACATTCAACATTGTAAGCCTTCCCGATACTTCAGGGTGTATCTCTGTTGTTTCAGAGGCGGTCAATGTGCCGGGCACTTCAATGCTTTCGGTTATTTTTTGTGGTGTGGCAATTATAACATCAACTTTTTGTGGTGGTTGTTGCCTGGCACCCTGCTGGGTTGATTGCGTAGTTTTATTTTCTGCAGATTTACTTTTGCATGATATTATCCCGATAGCTATCGGGACTAAAAGTATAGTGCTGAAGAAAATATTCCGGATCAGGTTCATTCAAAAATGATTTTAAAAAAATACACAGAAGTTTTTTTACAGGATGCGGATTAAAAATGAAGTAGGGTGCAATTTAAAGATTTTTAAGCGCCGTCACTTTAAGGATTTGCTTTATTTTATGAGCGGTACGTATAAGTTCATGGCGATCCTTACCAAGGATTGTTACATGTCCCATTTTTCTTCCGGGTTTAGTTTGTTTTTTTCCATATACATGAACAAAAACATTTTCCATTTGCAAAACCTCTTCTAAGCCATTATAGTTTGCTGCCCCGTTATATTCGTCTTCTCCCAAAATATTTACAATCGCCGCCGGCAAAATATGTTTTGTATTTCCCAGTGGGTAGCCGAGCATTATTCTCCACAACATGTCAAACTGGGATGAATAATTTGCTTCTATAGTATGATGGCCGCTGTTGTGTACCCTGGGAGCAGTTTCATTTACACAGATATTATTTTCTTTGTCAATAAACATTTCCACTGCAAAAATTCCGGGACTGTTTAATTTTTTCACCACTTTTGTTGCAATGGCTTCCAGTTTCCACAAAGTTTTTTCGTCAAGTTCAGCAGGGCTTAATTGATAATCAAGTAAATTAAGCAAAGGGTGAAAGATCATTTCTATTGCTGGATAAACTGCAATATCATTTCCATTTGATGCCACAATTATCGAAATTTCTTTATCAATATTTATTTTTCGTTCAAGCACTGCGGGTTCATCAAAGCCGGTAACAAAATCTTCCTTATTTTTTATTAAGATTACTCCACGGCCATCATAGCCTCCCATGGCAATTTTATGTATGGCAGGAAATAATGCAGGATAGTTTGCAATATCATTCACATTATTTGTAACCGCAAACTCAGCAGCAGGAATTTCATTTTCTTTATAAAATTGTTTTTGTAAGATCTTATTTTTAATAATTGATAAAGCTGATGGACGGGGATAAACTTTAACTCCTTCGCTTTCTAATTTTTGCAGCGCTTCTTCATTTACTGATTCTATCTCAATGGTAATTGCATCCAGTTCTTTCCCGAAATTATAAACGTCATCGAAATTTTTTATATCTCCATTTATAAAATGATGGCACAAATGTGCAGCGGGACATTCAATATCATTTTCCATTACAAAAGTTTCAACAGGATAATTTGCTGCAGCCTGCAATAACATTCTTCCTAATTGTCCGCCACCTAAAATTCCAATCTTTTGCATTTATTTTTAGTGAAGATAAAGCTAACCTTGTAAAGAGCTTACTTACTATCTTTGTATTTCAATTAATATTTATGGAAACAATTGCCCTGCAATCTGATAATCAAAAGCAAACTACAATTGATTTTCTTCCCTTGCAGGGCACTGATTATGTAGAGTTTTATGTAGGCAATGCAAAACAGGCGGCGCATTATTATAAAACAGCATTTGGGTTTCAGTCGCTGGCATATGCCGGTCCCGAGACAGGTGTAAAAGATAAAGCCAGCTATGTTATACGGCAGAACAAACTCACTTTTGTTTTAACTACACCTGTAAGAGCCAACAATGAAATTGCTGATCATATT
Organism: Chitinophagales bacterium; assembly: GCA_025353485.1. Lineage (GTDB taxonomy): Bacteria > Bacteroidota > Bacteroidia > Chitinophagales > Chitinophagaceae > Ginsengibacter. The sequence continues at coordinate 20,986 of JANXQO010000039.1, read as the reverse complement.
TATAAACACGGTGATGGAGTAAAGGTTATTGCTTTAAAAGTAGATGATGCAAAAAGTGCATGGGAAGAAACTACACAACGGGGCGCTAAAAGTTATATGGACCCTGTAACATTTACTGATGAATCAGGTGAAATTGTAATGAGCGGCATTCATATTTACGGAGAAACTGTGCATGTTTTTATTGAAAGAAAAAATTACAATGGTGTTTTTATGCCGGGTTATCGTGAATGGAAATCAGATTATAATCCTTGTGACAGTGGGCTTTTATATGTTGATCATTGTGTGGGTAATGTTGGTTGGAACCAGATGAACCCCTGGGTAAAATTTTATGAAGATGTTATGGGCTTCAAAAATATTTTAACCTTTGATGATAAAGATATTTCCACCGAATATTCTGCATTGATGAGCAAAGTGATGAGCAATGGAAATGGCTTTGTAAAGTTCCCCATAAATGAACCTGCGGAGGGAAAGAAAAAAAGCCAGGTAGAAGAATATCTTGATTTTTATGACGGTGAAGGTGTGCAGCATGTTGCCATAGCAACCAATAATATTATTGAAACTGTTAGTGAATTACAAAAACGTGGTGTAGAGTTTTTAAAAATTCCTGCAAGCTATTATGCCGATGTTTTGGATAGGGTAGGCCATATAGATGAAGACCTGAAACCATTAAGCGAACTGGGAATTTTAATTGACAGGGATGATGAAGGTTACCTGTTACAGATATTTAGTAAACCTGTACAAGACAGGCCTACGCTGTTTTTTGAGATCATTCAGCGCAAAGGGGCAAAGAGTTTTGGCAAAGGAAATTTTAAAGCATTGTTTGAGGCAATTGAAAGAGAGCAGGCTGAAAGAGGAAATTTATGATGTAATATCTGAACCATGATTTGGGTAAATTATTAGATTAAATTGATAAAATGTTATGTGTTTAATAGTGTATTTAATTTTTTCTTACTAATCTTTTTTTCTTTCTAAATCATGTTTCAGATAATAATAACAACTTGTTAAAGCGCCCCCTAATCGTTTTCATTATTAAATAAAAAAGATATTTTTACGTTACCTAATAAATAAACCCTGCATAATGAAGAAGCTGTCTTTGGAAATTCTTCTTATTATACTATTTGTAATATTTACAACAGGTATTTCTTTCTCCCAAACTGCATTTAATGATTATAAAAAAGCATCTTTTAAAACAAATGATATTTTTAATAAAAAAGAAGATAGCTTAAAGAATGAATTTGAAAAGAAGGGATTACAATGGCCCGCAAAATATGTTTACATCCGTTCTTTTAAATATGATGCACAACTGGAAGTTTGGGTTAAAAGTGATCTTAAAGAACAGTATAAGCTTTTTAAAACATACAGGGTTTGCATGCAAAGCGGTACAATGGGGCCAAAAAGATTCCAGGGAGATTACCAGGTACCGGAAGGGTTTTATTATATAAATGAATTTAACCCCAATAGTAATTATCATCTTTCCTTAGGATTAAATTATCCTAATGCTTCGGATAGAATTTTAAGTGACTCATTAAGGCCGGGTGGAGATATTTATATTCATGGAAGTTGTGTTTCCATCGGCTGTATCCCATTAACTGACGATCAGATTGAAGAGTTATATATTATTGCCAGCTATGCCAAAGCTAACGGGCAGGATTTTATACCCGTTCATGTGTTTCCCGTAAAATACAATGTAAAAAAATCACTTGAATATTTAAACACTACCACAAAAAAGAATTTGCAATTGCAGCAATTCGCTTTACAACTCAGAGAGGCTTTTGATAAATTTGAAGAAAGAAAACAAGTACCTGTTTTCCTGGTAAATAAGAAAGGCCAGTATCTTTTTGATTAATTTGCCGCAACCACAAGAAGGCACAATCCCGATTATTATAGGCACACAAAGACTTAGTGTTTCTTAGCGGCTTTGGGTCTTAGTAGCAATATTTTATTTTTTAATTCTTCATCAGCATCTGAATGGTATCTTTTGTTTTTTGTTCCAGCACTATTGTTTTATCTTTTGAAAGTTTGTTAATAATCTCTGGATTATAATGGCGGATAGTTAGTAAAGTAAGATTCTTTTCAAGTTGTACATCAAATATTTCAGAAGCCATAAGCGCAAGTTTCTCAATTTTTTCCTGAAGATCGTCTATGCAAATTAAAATGCTGATAGCGGCATTTTGTGTAAGGTTTGGTTTTATTTTAAGCTCTGCAAAAATCTCATAAAGCCTTACCATTGGCTTTTCTCCAACAAAAGAAAAATCTTTTGAACTTAAGTTTATTAAAACCTGGTTTTGTTTTAAAACAACAATTGGCGGCAAATGTTGTACATACTTATTGCTAATGATTGTTCCCCCTGAAGCGGGATTTAAAAAACAGCGGACATGTAATGGAATATTTTTATTTTGTAATGGTTTAATTGTTTTTGGATGAATAACCTGTGCTCCGTAATAAGCCATTTCTATCACTTCATCATAGCTAAGCGCATTAATAAATTTTGCATCATTAAATTCTTTTGGATCTGCATTCATAACACCTTCCACATCTTTCCAGATGGTGAGACTTTCCGCATCTATCATGTTGGCAAATAATGCTGCCGTATAATCACTTCCTTCACGGCCCAATGTGGTGCTTTCATTTTCATCCGTGCTACCGATGAAACCTTGTGTGATTACCATATTTGTAGTATTGAAGATGGGTAAAATGACCTCTTGTATTTTATTCTGTGTAAAATCAATATCAACATTTGCATCCCTGAAATTATCATCGGTTCTTATAATATCTCTTACATCTATCCATATATTTTTTATTCCTTCCTCATTTAAAAAAGCGCTTACAATTGAGCTTGATAAAAGTTCGCCTGCACAAACAACCTGGTCGTAATAATAACTAAAGTCCTTTACCGGTTTATCATGAAGCAGCCATTCTACTTCGGTGAAAAAATCAGTTAATTGATTAATTGGTTTATCTGTTAATTTGTTTGCTATGATGAGATGATCCTGTTTTATCTTTTCAAATAATTGTAATGCTTCATCATTTTTATTTTCGTAAAAAGTGGCAACAACTTTTTCCAGGGCATTCGTTATTTTACCCATTGCAGAAATAACCACTACAATTTTTTCCTGTGTGTATGAATTTAAAATGGTACGTATGTTTTTTATTCTTTCAGCAGTATTAATGCTTGCGCCTCCAAACTTAAAAACCTTCATGCATGTGTATTTAAAAATCAATATACAATGTAAAATTTAAACTGACCTGTCAGCCCTTAAATCCAAAATCCTGAATTGAACAATTACATTACATTTGCCTTTCATTTTTTAAATTAAAACTGCTTAATGGTTGTTGATAGAAAAATACTCACGTTAGATGAATTTACTATTCAGCAAATGCGTGAATACCCGCTGGCAACGGGAGAACTTGCCGGTTTATTAAGAGACATTGGTCTTGCAGCAAAAAGAGTAAATGTAGAAGTGAACAAGGCAGGATTGGTGGATATACTTGGCGATACAGGAAATATAAATGTGCAGGGAGAAGAAGTAAAAAAAATGGATGAGTTTGCCAACAACCAGTTTGTGGGTGTGCTTCGCCATGGTATTAGTTGCGCAGGCATTGCCAGTGAAGAGTTGGATGACATTGTTGTTTTTGATGATGAGGTAAGCAACAACTCAAAATACATTTGCATGTTCGATCCGCTGGATGGAAGCACTAACATTGATGTGAACGTTTCGATAGGCACCATCTTTAGCATTTACCGGAGAGTTACGCCCAAAGGTACGCCTGCCAAACATGAAGATTTTTTACAGCCCGGTAATAGGCAAATTGCAGCAGGTTATATTATTTATGGCTCATCTACCATATTTGTTTATGCAACAAGAAGAGGCGTGAATGGGTTTACGTTAGATCCATCCATTGGTGAATACACTTTAAGTCATCCTGATATTAAATGCCCGGGACAGGGGCAAATATATTCTGTAAATCATGGCCATTTTTTCCGGTATGATGATAAGGTGAAAGACTACATCCAGGTTTGTCAAAATAAAAATATAACCAACGGTGGGCCTTATACGCAGCGTTACATTGGAAGCATGGTAGCCGATGTACACAGGAATTTAATGAAAGGCGGAATATTTATGTATCCCGGAACCACTGACAGGCCCAAAGGAAAATTGCGGTTGCTGTATGAGTGTAATCCCTTTGCTTTTATTGTTGAAAAAGCCGGTGGCAAAGCCACTGATGGCAGGCAACGGATTTTAGATATTCAGCCAACGGAACTTCATGAGCGCACACCATTTTTTATTGGAAGCAAAGGGATGATGGAGGAGTTGGAAGGGTATTTGGAAAGCTGAGAAGATATTGATTCGCATATTCCTTTGCAGAAAGTTTACCTGTAATCAATCTCCCTCATGCTGTGCTGAGAATGTTTAAATAAATAAATTCTCTTCTTAGCCATCTCGTACAAAGTTTGAATAATTAGGGAGCCCTGTCCTTAGTTTGTAACTAAGGACATATAATCTTATTTTTATTAAAAAAGAATTATGAGCAAAGCTGGTTATAAAATATTTGATCAGGGAGGATTGTATTATGTAAGCTTTGCAGTAGTAGCATGGGTAGATGTTTTTAGCAGGAAAGATTACCGGGATATTGTAATAGAAAGTTTACAGCATTGCCAAAGTGAAAAAGGATTGGTAATTTACGGATGGTGCATAATGAGCAACCATGCCCATTTAATAATTTCGGCAAAAGAAAATAATGTAAGCGATGTATTGGGAGATTTTAAAAAGTTTACCAGTAAAAAAATAATAAAAGCTATCAAAGACCATCCCGGAGAAAGCCGTAAAGAATGGATGCTTAAAATATTTAAAAAAGCAGGAGAAAAAAATAGCAGGAATTCAGAATATCAATTTTGGCAACAGGATAATCAGCCTAAGATTATTTATACACCAGAATTTGCTGCGCAAAAGATAGAATACATTCATAATAACCCGGCGGAAGCGGGTATAGTGGAAAAAGCGGAAGAATATATTTATAGCAGTGCAAGAGATTATTATTATGGAAAACAATGCGGGTTATTAAAGATCGAGTTTCTGTTATAGATTTAATGCTTGTAAGTCCTGAGTTACAAACTCAGGACAGCGCAACATCGGTTGGATGTAAACTAAGGATAGCATGGGGGAGAAGATACTGATTCGCATATTCCTTTACAGAAAGTTTACCTGTAATCAATCTCTTTCTAATCATCCGTATAAATTAAATACACAAAAAAATCATGTCAGATTTTGAAGTAGATCTCAGCAACTGCGACAGTGAACTCATTCATATACCAGGTCGTATTCAATCTCATGGGTTTTTAATTGTGCTTGATGGCGCATGTATCATCCGTTATTATAGCGCTAATTTAGCGAAACTTATTGCCGGAATTTCCGGTGAAATATCAGGCAAGCCTGTCAGTTACATTGAATCACTGCTTGGTAATACCAATCAAAAAGATTTTATTACGCTACTCATCAATCTTGGGAAACTTAATAAAAGTTTTGAACAGATAAATCCATTTCAAATTGAAATTTCAGGTGAAACCTATTACCTTATTATTATAACTTCCGGAGAAAATTATTTGCTGGAATTTGAGCCTGCTGTTAAAGATTTTGATGTACAAAAAATGATTGGCCGTTCTGTTTCTGAAATGCTTGCAGATAAGAATTTGCAAAAAATGCTTAATAATACGGCAGCACAGGTAAAAAACATTATTGATTACGACAGGGTCATGATCTATCGTTTTGCTGATGACGGGCATGGTGAAGTGGTTGCGGAAGCAAAAAATGAAACGCTTGATACATGGCTTGGTTTACATTATCCTGCATCTGATATTCCAAAACAGGCCCGGGAATTATACAAATTAAATTTAACAAGGCTGATAGCAGATGTAAATACAGAGCCATCTAAAATCATTACAACGGCCGGTAATCTGCAGCATCTTGATCTTACTAATGCGCAGCTAAGAGCTGTTTCTCCGGTGCATATTCAGTATCTTAAAAACATGGAGGTTGCTTCAAGTTTCAGCATCTCACTATTATACAAAAAAGAATTATGGGGGTTGATTGCCTGCCACAATTATACGCCCCGGTTTATAGATTATAAAGCAAGGGAATCTTCAAAATTAATCGGACAAATATTATCGTCAGCGCTTGAGTACAGGCAGGATGAAGAGAATTACCAGGTGCATGAAGTTTATAAAAATAACCTGGATAAATTATCTAAATATTTACAGGAAAACGATAGTATTGAAGAGGCGCTTACCGGAGAAACAATAAATCTTTTAAGTGTAGTTAATGCAACCGGCGCTGTGTTAGTTTACGAAAAAAAAATTATAAAGTGTGGTGTAACGCCTGCTGACGAACAAATAGAGCATTTAATAAAATGGCTAAAAGAAAATAATAAAGAACCAATTTATCATACCACAAACCTTGGTAATGTTTATAAAGAAGCAGGAAATTACCGGCAGGTTGCCAGTGGAATATTGTTATCAGTATTATCAAAAGAACTGGAAGAATATGTGATATGGTTTAAACCCGAAATAATTGAAACTATCAGTTGGGCCGGCAATCCTGAAAAAAATCTGGAAATGAATGCAGAGGGTTTAATGCAAATATCTCCCCGTAATTCTTTTGAAGTATGGTCTCAAACTGTATCAGGAATTTCAGCAACCTGGACTGCTGAAGAAATTAAATCTGCTGTAAGATTGAAAGAAGAAATTACGTATGCTGCCAATTTAAAGGCAGGCGCACTGCGGCTTTTAAATGAAAAACTGCGGCTTGCTTACCAGGAGCTTGATACTTTTAGTTTTACTATTTCTCATGATCTTAAAAATCCTATAACAGCAATTAAAAGCTATGCGCAACTGCTTGCCATGGATGAATCCATTGGGATGAGCGGACACCAGTTACTACTCCGCATTGCAGAGCGTGCCGATAAAATGAATTTTATGATTAATGAAGTATTGAGTTATTCAAGAATTGGAAGGCTCGCTGTTCAATACAAAAAAATAAACATTAAAACCTTAATAAGTGATGTAATTAAAGATCTGGATCAGGTGCATGATACAACCAATTTAAAAATTACAGTTGGTAATACACCCGATCTGCACGGAGACCCGGTTATGCTATTACAGCTTTTTAGCAACCTTATAAGCAATGCAGTAAAATATTCGCAGCATGCAAACCCTGCTACAGTACATATTGAAGGCCACATTAATGAAACAGATATATGTTACAGTATTAAAGACAATGGCATTGGCATAGCTGCTAAAAATCTTTCGATAATATTTGAATTGTTTACCCGGATGGATAATGTAAAAAAAATTGAAGGTTCCGGCGTGGGCCTCGCAATTGTAAAGCGTATTGTAGAAAAACATTCAGGAAAAATATGGGCAGAAAGTCAGTTGGGTAAAGGTTCCACTTTTTTTGTAAGCTTAAAAAAAATTACAAATGAAGGTCAAACCAGTTACTGAATTTTATAAAAGTATCATTGGCAGATTGTATAACAATTGCTTTTTCATCCTGTATAATATGTTGGTCAATTGCCTGTTTAAAAGTCAGCCACATTCTTTCCGTTTGCTCTTCGTATCCGTTAAAAAAAGATAGTCCGCACATTCCAATGATGCCAGCTTGCCGGCTCATCATTTTACTTATTATTTTGCCGCCCAATGTTGAACCTTCCATAACATACAGTACCCCCAAAGCCTGAAGATGATTTTTAATTTCGGGTAAAAAAATTTTATCAGCCAATGCAGGCAAAGGAATAATTCCAAAGAATTTAAGGTCGTTTGCCAAGGCTTTAGTTTTGCGGCGTTGTGCATAATCAGGTAAAAAATAAAGATCAAGATGTTTGCTTACCGATACTTCCAGCGCTGCAAAAAAACTGTAGAACAAATGCAACACCTTAATATAATCCTCTTTATCACCAACTGATTTTAATTGAACAACCATTTTTTTTTCCAGTAACTGATGAATAATTTTTGTTGTTTCTTTTAATTCTGCTGAAAGCATAAAAATTTGTGATTTATTTTACGGGAAAAAATTGAAACGATATCAGCGTTATTAACTCACAACTCCACTTAATCTTTAACAACTCACGATTCATCCACTTTCTATATCGTGCTAAATTACTAATATTGCGAATTAAATGAACTGAATGCAAAACACAATCATCTCTGTAAAAGATCTCAAAAAAAACTACGGTAGTTTCGCGGCCGTAAAAGGGATTTCTTTTGATGTACTGGAAGGAGAAATTTTTGGATTGCTCGGCCCAAATGGTGCAGGCAAGTCAACAACATTAGAGATAATTGAAACCCTTCGTAATAAAACAAGCGGCCAGGTAATAGTTGATAATATTGATCTTGATAAAGATCCGGATAAAATAAAAAAGATCATTGGTGTTCAATTACAAACTTCAGGATTTTACCCCGGCCTTAACCTTATTGAATTGATAAAACTATTTGGTGGCCTATATAACCAACCCGTTAAGCCTTCCGAATTTTTAAAACTGGTAAACCTTGAGGACAAAGCAAAAAATAAATATAAAGAATTAAGCGGCGGGCAAAAGCAACGCTTTTCCATTGCAACAACGTTAATAAATCAACCTAAAATTATTTTTTTAGATGAGCCTACAACCGGGCTTGATCCGCAGGCAAGAAGAAATTTGTGGGATTTGATAAAAGATATTCGCAGCAAAGGCACTACAGTTATTATCACTACACATTATATGGATGAGGCAGAGCAGTTGTGCGACAGGGTTGCCATTATGGATGAAGGAAAAATTATTGCTTTAGATACGCCGGATAAACTGATTGATGAATTGGTAGCAACGGGCTTTGAGCGCCCAAAAGTTACCAAGTCAGCAAACCTTGAAGATGTATTTATCCATCTTACCGGTAAAGATTTTCGTGAAGATTAAAATATTACACGAATTTTCATGCCCGAATTACACTAATTATCTTTGCATATGTTTGCCCAAAAATAATTTCGTGTAATTAGCAATAATTCGTGTAATAGATATTTAGAAACAAACCAACTTATAAACACTTAAAAATGAAAATGAAAAAGATCCTTATTATTATTTGTATTACTTCTGTAACAACTGCATACGCACAGGTTAAAAAAACAACAACAAAGAAAACTGTTAGCCCAACTACCACTCCTGTTTTTAAAAATTCTGTTGACAGTTTTAGTTATGCTATTGGCTTAGAGGGCGCTTCTTATTACAAATCCCAGGGAGCAACCACAGTAAATTCTGCCCTTATAAAAAAAGCTTTTGATGATGTATACGGCAAAAAAACTTTATTATTAACTCCTGAACAATCAACTCAGTGTATTCAAACTAAATTAATGGCAAATATGAACAGCAAAAATTCTGTAGTAAAAGAGGAAGGCAAAAAATTCCTTGCAGAAAACAAAAAACGTCCTGGTGTAGTTGAACTACCCAATGGCCTGCAATACGAAATAATAAAACTGGGTACAGGCGAAAAACCAAAAGCAACGGATACTGTAAAAGCGCATTATGCAGGCAACCTGATAAATGGGGAGGAGTTTGATAATTCCTACAAAAGAGGCCAACCGTTAGTGATACCCGTAGGCGGTGTAATACAGGGATGGGTGCAGGCTTTGCAGCTTATGCCCGTTGGCAGTAAATGGAAATTATTCATCCCATCAGATCTCGGCTATGGAGACAGGGGAGCAGGCGCAGCCATTCCCGGTGGTGCAACTTTGATCTTTGAAATTGAATTGATAGAAATTGTAAACAGACCAAAATAATATTTTATGTCAACCGATCTTCGCTATCCAATAGGAAAAGTTGGTGACCAGCAATTCAGTGATAGAAAAGAATATGATGCAAAAGTAAAAGAGGCTTATTTGCTGGATATACAAATGTGTCCGTCATTGTTGGAGAATGCAATTATAAATTTAGATGAACAGCAATTGAATGTTCCTTACCGTGAAGAAGGATGGACATCCAAACAGGTGATACATCATGTTGCTGACAGCCACATGAATGCATACATAAGATTTAAACTTGCGCTTACTGAAGACAATCCAACCATTAAGCCTTATGATGAAGCGGCTTGGGCAAACTTAAGTGATACTAAAAATTTGCCTGTAAATATTTCGCTTACACTGCTACATGCATTGCACACAAGATGGGTAGAGCTAATGAAAAATATGAGTGAAGAAGATTGGCAAAAAACAATTTTTCATCCTGAACAAAAACGAAAAATTAGTTTGTGGGATATGCTTAAGATATACGCCTGGCACGGGAAGCATCATGTTGCACATATTACTGCATTGCGGGAAAGAATGAATTGGTGAATGAGTTAATTGGTTGAAAAGTTAATTAGTTAAGAGGTTGAATAGCTAAGAAGTTAAAAGGTTGAAATGTTGTGAAGTTGATAGGTTATGAAGTTAAAAATTTGAAAAGTTAGTAGCGAACCTTACGTTTCAACATCTCAACTTCTTAGCTATTCAACCTCTAAGCATTTCAACTTCTCAACATTCCACCATTTCACCATCTCAACATTTCAACATAAAACATGAACTGGAAAATATTATCTTCCGAATACCTTACTGATAAAAATTATTTTAGGGCGAGAAAAGATAAATGTGTTACACCTACAGGAAAAATTATTCCCGAATATTATGTTGTTGAACTTGGCCTTACATTATGTGCATTAGCTATCACAGAAGATAACCATGCAGTGATGGTTAAACAATATCGTCATCCTGTTGGCAAAACATTACTTGAAATTCCGGGAGGTTTTGTTGATAAGAATGAAACGCCTGAAAAAGCAATTGCCCGTGAGCTATTGGAAGAAACGGGATATGAATTTAGCAGGTATGAATATTTAGGAGAAGTTGCTGCAAACCCCGGTGTGCTTACAAATTATACCAAACTTTATTTAGCAACCGGCGGCAAAAAAGTTGCTGAGCAAAAGCTTGATGATAATGAAGAAATTAAAGTTGAATTAATACCTATTAATGAACTTATTAAATTGTTATTGCAAAATAAAATTGAACAATCACTACACTCCAATTGTATTTTTTATGCGTTGTTAAAAATGGGAAGATTAACCCCCTCCGCCCCCTAAAGGGTATCTGCAGGTGTCTGGCCATTTCAATGGCCTGACACCTGCAAATCAACTTCTCCAACCAGGAATACACTGCCGCAAACAACTATTAAGTCTTCTTTAGAAGCTATTGCCATGGCGGCTTTAAGCGCTTCATTCACTTCAGAAAATTTTTTTCCATGCAACTCAAATGCTTTAGCTTTTTCTGCAAGTTCATCTTCAGGTAAGGCTCTTGGTATTTGTGATCTGGTAAAATAATAAGTTGCATTTTTTGGCAACAGTGATAAAATTTTATCTGCGTCCTTATCTTTTACAATCCCAAAAATGATGTGCAGATCTTTATACTTGCACAAAGATATTTGATGAAGTAATTGTTTAATTCCATCTTCATTGTGTGCAACATCTAAAGCGATCATGGGATGTTGTTTAATAACATCCCACCGTCCATGCAACCCTGTAATTTTTTTTACTGATGCTAATGCAGATTTAATATTTTGTTTTTCTAAATTATATCCCAGTTTATGTAGCTCACCAATTGAAGCCAAAACAGTGAGTAAATTTTTTTGCTGATAAATTCCATTCAGATCAAGAATGTATTTTTCTTTTTTCTCCCGATTGCTACCGGGATTGGTTTGAGAAACTTCTACTTGTAATTCATTATTTTTTAAAACAGAATGTGTGATATTGAATACTTCTTCGGCGAAAACAATTTCAGCATTACATTCTTTTGCTTTCTTTACAAAAAGATTTTTTGTTTGTGGATTTGATTCACCAATTACAACCGGCACATTTGGTTTGATAATACCGGCTTTTTCAAAAGCAATTTTTTCAAGCGTATCACCCAATATATTCATATGGTCATAGCCAATGTTTGTTATGATACTTAACTCCGGGGTAATAACATTTGTGCTGTCTAACCTGCCACCAAGGCCGGTTTCAATGATAGCAATATCTGTTTTTTGTTTTTGAAAATATTGTAAAGCCATTACAACGGTAAGCTCAAAAAAAGATGGATTGATTTCTTCGGAAACATTTTTTATCTTCCCTACAAAAGAAACAATAAAATCTTCTTCTATCATTTCGCCATTTACTTTTATTCTTTCCCTGAAATCTTTTAAATGAGGAGAAGTGTACAATCCTGTTTTATAACCGCACTGTTGAAAAATGGCTGCAAGCATATGACTGGTGGAGCCTTTGCCATTAGTGCCTGCAACATGAATAGTTTTTATTTTGTTTTGTGGGTTGTCTGCAGCTTCGCAAAGTAGAACCGTATTGGTAATATCTTTTTTGTAAGCAGCAGCGCCAACCTTACTAAATAGCGGAAGTTTTGTTACAAGGTAATCCAGCGTTTGCTGATAATTCATCACTGCAAATTAACGGCTGCAATCTAAACTATCACAATATTTTTAATCGTAAAAATAAGTTAGAAGAGTAACAGCAGAGAAGAAAGTTAAAAGATCCCGATGACTATCGGGAGCAGAGATTATTTGAAAACATTTACTTCTCTGCGTTTTCTCTTTCGCTCATGTTCTATGTGGTAAAAGAGTTACTGGATATTAAAATTAAATTGTACGGTAACTGTTGATTCGTGATCTGATTTATCAAACTTTACATTGCGCAGGTAATCAACAATTGCATTGGCGTATGCTCTTGCTGTGGTGCTGGAATTTTTTCCAAAGCCGGCAAAGCTGCCTGTGCCTTCAGGAGAAACTTTTACGATAGCATAGATAGTTGCCTTTTCAAGATCACCGGTAAAAGAATAATATCTTACAATATGCCTGTCGCCGGTAACTTTTGGCCCTCCATGTTTGCCACCCGGTGTATTTCCATAAGAATCCGGATTGCCATTAGGACTACCATTATCTCCATTGCCCGGTTTGTTACCCTGGCTTTTATATCCATTATCCTGATCAGCGCCATTACCACCATTACCATTGCCACCTTTGTATAATGCAATTTTTGGTTTCGGTGGAGTAGGGTTGGGGTTAACAACCGGAACTGTATTGGTAGTTTTTACAGGTTTTGTAATAGTTTCTTTCGCTAAATTTTTTGCTTCGTTATTTGGCTTGATGGGTTTGGTAACCGGGGCTGCCTCTTTATCATTATTCTCATCAGCCTTTATATCTTTTGAAGGCTCATCATGCACCACAGCAGATTTTTGCATTGATTTTTGTTGCGGAACATCCGGAGCAGGATCACCTTTTACCAGAGGTTGAATATCTCCCATGCCTTCTTTGCCGTTTCCTAAATTAATTTCTATCAGATCCTGAATTGCAGGCATTGGCGGCAGTTGTAGTGGCCATGTATAAAGGAATGCAATTGCCAATAGTAGTGCACAAATGATAGCAGTGTAAGAAAATGCTTTTGTGTTTTTTTGTATTTCAAAAGTGTCTGTCATTAAAAATGCTTTCTTCGTATTGAATTAGGATAGCAAATTACTTTAAATGCATAAATGAGTTGCTAAGTATTCTGTTAAAAACATTTAACGCTTATCCAATTTTGCTAAGTAAAAAATCGGGCATCCATTTTAAAAGCTTTGCAATAATCCACCAGCGCTTGGTAACATACGTTCTTTTCTTTTTCCTTTTTATCGCCAGGTATATTTGCATTGCAGCCTTTTGTGGTGGCGCTATCCAAAACTTTCTTTTTCCCTTTGCAAGACCTGTATCTACAAACCCTGGTTGTATATCAGTAACTGCAATTTCTTTTTTCATCTTCTTTGCTTTTATCCAAAGTCCTTCCATGTAAGTGCTCTCAAATGCTTTGCTGGCGCTGTATGCAGGCGCCATACTGTTACCCCGAACAGAAGCGATAGATGATGTGCAGGCAATTTGTCCGTGTCCCTGGTTTACAAAATAATTGAATGCATAACAAACAATCTCAATAAAGCCATTCACATTTACATCGGTTGTGTGTTTCTCAATTTCCCCATCTAAAGTTTTGCTGATATCACCATAACCACTGTTATAAATAAGTATATCGAGCCCATCCAGTTTTTGTATCAATGTTTGCAGGTGAGGGATGTTTTCTTTTTGTGTAACATCAAAACATTCTGTTACAATATTTTTTGGAAATTTTTTTTGCAGAGAAAGAAGCAATTCATTTCTGCGGCCTGTGATTCCAACAAAATATCCTTTGCCTGCATAGATTGTTGCAAGTTCTCTTCCTATACCTGATGTTGAACCTATAATAATTACTTTACTCCCGGACCCCCTTGAGGGGTAACCTTGTTGCTGCATTTATTTATTAATTGTTGTTCGATTACCAAAAATTAAGCTGCCTATTCTTACCATATTGCTTCCTTCTTCAATGGCAATTTTATAATCGGCGCTCATGCCCATGCTTACAACCTGCAATTTGCAATTTGTAAGTTGCAATTGAGCATAGCTATGGTACAGTGTTTTTAAATAGCGGAATTCATTTCTGATTGTTTCTTTATTTTCTGTGAAGGAAGCCATGCCCATCAGTCCGCATATCTTTATATTTTTTAAATTTTTTAATTCAGGACTTCCAAAGATATCATCCAGTTCATCTTCATTAAGGCCAAACTTTGTTTCTTCCTGTGCGATGTGTATTTGTAAAAGACAATTTATTATCCGGTTATTTTTTTCGCCCTGTTTATTTATTTCCTGTACTAATTTAAAACTATCTACTCCATGAATTAATGAAACAAAAGGCGCAATAAATTTTACTTTATTGGTTTGAAGATGACCAATAAAATGCCAACGAATATCTTTTGGTAGGGCTTCATATTTATCAACCATCTCCTGAACATAATTCTCTCCAAAATCTCTTTGACCTAAATCATATAAGCCGCTAATATCTTCTGTGGGCCTGGTTTTAGAAACGGCAATTAATGTAATATTATTTATAGATGTTTTTAAATGAAGATATTGCTGTGTATTAATTGACATAATTAGTTTGGAAAGTCTGACTCTAAGATTCGCTGAATATCTATTTTTAATTGCGGTATATTTTCACTAATTATCCCCCAAATTAATTCAAGATCTAAACCAAAATATTCATGCGCTAAAAGATTTCTAAATGAAATAATTTTTTCCCAGGGTATTGCGGTATGGAGATGATATATGGAAGAAGAGAGATTGTTTGCAGCTTCACCTATAATTTCCAATTGCCGCTCAACTGAAAAGCGATACATCAAATCGTTGTATAAATCTTCTTTAGTTTTATTTGCAGAAAAATTTTCTATATTTTGAATCGCATCCAGAATATGATGCAGCCTGATCTTATCCGGAAGTTTTCCTTTCATAGATCAGTACTTTTTCTCTGTCAATAATAGGTTTAATGTATAAAGAAAGACCGTTGGCGCTTACCAGATCAACTTTACTATTTAGAAGTTTACTGAGTTCCTGTTGCATATCATAAAAAAGAAAATAATTTGCACCGTTATCATAATCTAATTCTACCAATACATCAATATCACTTGTTTTTGTAGTTTCTTCTCTAACCAAA
Source organism: Chitinophagales bacterium (assembly GCA_025353485.1). GTDB lineage: Bacteria > Bacteroidota > Bacteroidia > Chitinophagales > Chitinophagaceae > Ginsengibacter. The sequence goes on along the minus strand of JANXQO010000039.1, from coordinate 5,409 downwards.
GATCCAAAGAGATACGCTTTATTGACTGGTTTATCATGAAAATATTCTTTTAATATTTGTTCAACCTTTTTCACTTTGCACAAAATATAAAAATTAAATGAAACTATTGTTGAATCAATCTTCAAAGTCATTTTAATATTGCCCTGCTTATCACCATCCTTTGTACTTCACTGGTGCCTTCATATATCTGGGTGATCTTTGCATCCCTCATCATTCTTTCTACATGATATTCTTTTACAAATCCATAGCCGCCATGTATTTGAACAGCTTCTGTAGTCGTCCACATGGCTGTTTCGCTTGCAAAAACTTTTGCCTGTGCTGCACTAACTGTATAATCTAATTTATTGTCTTTTTCCCACGCTGCTTTAAGGCATAGAAGCCTGGTGGCTTCAATTCTTGTTGCCATATCTGCGAGCTTAAATTGTATAATCTGGTGATGCATGATCTCTTTACCAAAAGCTTTGCGTTGTTTGGAATATTCAATTGATCTTTCATAAGCACCACTTGCAATTCCCAACGCCTGCGAGGCAATGCCGATCCGGCCACCATTTAAAGTTTTCATAGCGAATAAAAAACCAAAGCCATCTTCACCTACACGGTTTTCTTTTGGCACTTTAACATCAGTAAATAAGATACTGTGTGTATCACTTCCTCTTATTCCTAATTTATTTTCTTTGGCTCCCACCGCAACCCCTGCCCAGTTTTTCTCAACAATAAAAGTATTTATGCCACGGCTTCCCTTGCCTGCATCAGTTTGCGCCATCACAAGATAGACTGATGCAGAATTTCCATTTGTTATCCAGTTTTTAGTGCCGTTCAATAAATAATGATCTCCTTTATCTTCTGCTATTGTTCTTTGCGAAGTAGCGTCACTGCCTGCTTCCGGCTCACTTAATAAAAATGCGCCGATGTATAATTCATTATCTTTTTTACCATGCGCTAATGGCATTAAATATTTTTGTTTTTGTTCTTCAGTACCATACGCTTCAAGTCCCCAGCATACTAAACTATTGTTTACACTCATACAAACACTTGTGCTGGCATCCACTTTACTAATCTCCTCCATTGCTAACACATAGCTAACCGTATCCAGGCCGGCACCACCATATTTTGGATCAACCATCATTCCCATAAATCCAAGATCGGCCAGTTTCATAACCTGTTCCCGTGGAAATTTTTGCAATTCATCTCTTTCGATAACACCAGTAAGGCATTCATTTATTGCAAAATCCCTGGCAGCCTGTCTTATCATTAATTGCTCTTCGGTAAATTGTAATTCCATAATTTTTTTTCGTTTTGCAAACATAAGAAAAGCATATTGCTCATATAGATTTTGTATTCATTATTCTCTTTACTACCTCAGTTTAGCTGCGCATTTGCATTTACCGATTAATAAAGCTTACCTTTGCTGTTCATATTCTCCCTCTTAGCTGACTAGATAATCTTCTCTTTAATGTAAAGCTCATCAGGTCTTAGGTTGTTGGGCATATAAAATTCACATAACAGCTTTATCATTTATAGAGTTTGTTATAATTATTTACATTAAACAATTATACATTGTCATTTAAAAATTTAAATTTAATTGAGCCTATATTAAAGGCTCTTGAAACTGAGGGATACACAACTCCCACACCCATCCAGGAACAGGGAATTCCTGTAGTTTTGGAAGGAAAAGATCTGTTAGGATGTGCTCAAACCGGCACAGGAAAAACGGCTGCATTTGCCATTCCTATTTTGCAAAATCTTTACAACAATAAGCATGAAGAAAAAGGCGCATGGAATATTAAAGCTCTTGTTTTAACACCTACAAGAGAACTTGCTATACAGATAGATGAAAGCTTTGCTGCTTACGGTAAAAACACAGGGTTAAAACATCTTGTGGTTTTTGGAGGCGTATCACAATATCATCAAACCAATGCATTAAGAAGAGGCGTAGATATTTTAATTGCTACTCCCGGAAGATTATTGGATCTGATAGAACAAAGATTTATCAGCCTTCAACACATACAAACGTTTGTTTTAGACGAAGCAGACCGTATGCTGGATATGGGGTTTATAAATGATGTAAGAAAGATCATTGCCAAACTCCCGGCAAAAAGACAAACATTGTTTTTCTCTGCAACTATGCCTGCAGAAATTTCAAGTCTTTCAAAAAGCATTTTAACCAACCCCGTAAGGATAGAAGTTACCCCGGTTTCTTCCACGGCTGAAAAAGTAGAGCAGGCGGTTTATTTTGTTGAAAAAAATAATAAACGTTCATTGCTTATTCATTTATTAAAAGATCCAGCAATAAAAAGTGCTTTGGTTTTTGCCAGAACAAAATACGGGGCTGATAAAATTGCCAAAGAGTTGTACAGGGCAAATATTAAAGTTGATGCAATACATGGCAATAAATCTCAAGCAGCACGTCAAAAGGCATTAACCGATTTTAAAAATGGTAAGATAAGAGTTTTAGTGGCAACTGATATTGCTGCAAGAGGAATTGATGTGGATGATCTTAGCCATGTAATTAATTTTGAATTACCCAATATTGCTGAAACTTATGTTCATAGAATTGGGCGTACCGGCAGAGCAGGTTTAAGCGGCATTGCATTATCTTTTTGCGATGTGGAAGAAAGAGAATTTTTAAGAGACATCAACAAACTTATTACAAACAATATTCCTGTTATTGAAGATCATCCGTTTCCAAGCCCGACAAGATTTGTGCAAACACCAACAGTTCAAAAAAATCCTTTGTCAAGAAGACCTGCATCGCATGCAAACTTCAGAAGAACAAGAGGCTGGAGTCAAAGCAGATAAGATTAATAGTCTGAACCACGATTTAGATAGATTATTAGATTAAATGGATTAATATAATTTGATTTCAACAGGTATTTTTTCTCATTAATCTTTCAATCCGCCCAAATCATAGTTCAGAATTTTTGTACTTTGTGTAAATCATTTTAAACTTATTAATATGATCAACATTAAAGGAACAAATGTAACCATCATGGTAAAAGATATGGATAAAGCCATAAGCTTTTATGAAAGTATTGGACTTACTTTAAAACAACGATGGGAAAATCATTATGCATTGGTTGTTACAGAAGGAATAACAATCGGCATTCATCCTGCTAAAGATGCAGAAGTAAATTCAGGTACTGTTTCAATTGGTTTTATGATAGACAAAATTGAAGAAGCAAAAACGTTGCTTGATAAAAACAATATTGTTTATAAACAGGAAGATGATGGAAAGTCAGGGATGTATTTGCATTTTAAAGATACTGATGGAACTGTACTTTATTTTGTTCAGCCCAAGTGGTAAAGCCCCCTGTCCCCCGACTGGGGAACTTAGTTTGTAAAAACTTTTTCAATCCAACGCTTCTTTTATTGGAAGATGACAATTATCATTCATCTTAAATTGTAAAAACCTTTTATCATTAGAACACTTCTTAATAATATTTATGCATCATACATTTCCCCTATCGGAAACAGAAGTTTTAATCAACCATTATTAATGAACCGTTTTAGAAAAGTAAGGCTGTCCTAAGTTCCCCCTTCGGGGGACAGGGGGCTTCATTTAAATGATTCAGCCTGGTCACGGGTATCTAAAAATGCATAATAATGATATACTTTTTCACCTCGTAATCTAAAAATCATACACCAGTCATGATCAAATGATTTACCTGTTTTTTTTGCCTTGCCTGTGTGATGACCAAGTACAATAACAACATCTTTATCTATGAAAAACTCTTTTGGTTCAAATGATGAATAATCAATACTTTCAGCCAATGTGGTAAAGAATTTCATAACACCATCTTTACCTTTAAAAGTGCCTGCAATAGGTACATTCGGGTTTTCAGCTCCTGTCCATATTATATCATCTGTACAAACGTCAAGAATTCCCTGGATGTTTCCTGAGCCAAAATCAGCATAAGCCTGCTGAATAATCTGAACATTGTTTTTTGGTTGTGTGAGCGTTTCCATTGTATTTTATTTTTGAGTGTAAAAAAAAAGATAAATACTGTTATATAGATTTCCTGCAGTTATAAAAATGGAAAAGCAAATTAGTCAGAAAGGGGGGAGGATTGTATTTCAAAAATAATTTTTTACTTTCATTATTGGAAATAAAAAATAGCTATGGGTAAAAAAGACAAAAGGGTAGATGCATATATTGCCAAAGCCGCGGAATTTGCAAAACCAATTTTAAATCATTTGAGAGAACTGGTACATAAGGCTTGCCCCGAAGTTGAAGAAACCATTAAATGGGCATTTGCCAGCTTTGATTATAAAGGCCCGTTTTGCAGCATGGCTGCCTTTAAAGCACATTGTGCCTTTGGATTTTGGAAGGCAGCTTTAATGGAGGATGCCGATAAATTGAAAGGCAACCAGCAAAATGCTATGGGGCATGCAGGCAAAATAAAAAACCTGTCAGATCTTCCATCTGATAAAATTTTGATCAGTTGGATAAAAGAGGCTGCAAAATTAAATGATGACGGGATAAAACTGCCGCCACGTAAAAAAATAGAAAAGAAAGATTTGGTAATCCCCGATTACTTTACAAAAGCTTTGAGTAAAAATAAAAAAGCGCTAAAAGCATTTAAAGATTTTAGTCCCTCTCACAAAAGAGAATATACTCAATGGATAACAGAAGCAAAAACAGTAGAAACCCGCAACAGGCGGATGGATAAAGCCTTTGAATGGATTGCTGAAGGAAAGGGTAGAAACTGGAAGTATGAACGCAAATAAGTTATAAGCTATCAGTATAAGAAAGTTAGTTAGAATTTACGAAACAAATTTTGAATATGCCAATGAAAAAGCCTAAAATATTTTTATACATAATTTTTTTTGGTGTTATGCTCAGCCCTGGAATTATAGAAATCATTAAATCTTATAATGGTGAATGTAGAGTTTTGAAAGCTTTTCTTCCATTTGCTTATCACGGGATAATACTAAAAAAATATATTGATAGCACTGAACACTCTTATCATACAGTTGAGATCAGAAATTTTGATGATCCTGAAATTCAAAAACTACTTCTTGATTATGGTAAAACTGGATTTTTTTGGAAGATTAATGTAAATGATACCATACATAAAAAATTTGGCAGTGACACTGTTTTTATATATAATAAATCAGGTAGAAAGCAATACATTTTAAAATTTGATTGCAAGTAAAAATTATGGCGCAAATAAAAAACGGCACTTGTTCAGTGCCGCTGTATAAAATATGTTGAAGTAGTAAAGTAATCAGTTAGGTGTTGTGAATATTTATTTTTCCTGTTAATCCCATTAATCTCATAAATCATGGTTCAGACAATTTTATTAGGGTGCCCAGATCGAAATCCCTGAGCATATCGACGCGCTGGTTGCCAACAAGCACGCCGCACGTCGTCATCGCGGCACCGACCGTCTCGCCCAAGCCGCACCG
>JANXQO010000038.1 GCA_025353485.1 Chitinophagales bacterium | reverse complement strand
AATGCCTGCGGTGAGTTCTCCAAGGCTTGCCATTTTTTCCGATTGTATCAGTTGTTTTTGTGTAGCCTGCAATTCTGCTAATGCCTCTTCGGTACGTTTTTTTTCTGCATGAAGTTTCAGCAGGTCTTCTTCCGCCTGTATCGCATGGGCTTCTGCAACTTTTAAATCATTAAAACGGGTGTAAGTAAGATTGAATACTGCAGCAAAGCGTTCCAGTAAATTAATAGTTTCTTCCGGTTGTGGTTCTGGTGAAGCAATGCCTATAAACCCTTTTCCAAAAAAAGCAATGCTTTGTATTCTTCTTTTCTGCAAAAGCCCTTGCTTAAACGGCACATTCAATTCATCGGCCAGGTAGTGAAAATAATTCTCCAGTTCTTTTCCCTGCATTTCGATGGTCAATGATCTTTTTTCATCTTTCCAGGCATCATACATTTTTTTTACGCTGCTGTTGCGGTTAGTATCGCCGGTAAATTGTGTGCTTACTTTACTGCCGTCTTCATCTGTTACCCAGAATTCAATATGGCCCTTATCATCTTTTATAATGCCGATGTATAAACGGTTGGGTGCAATGCCCAGGTTTATCAGTTGCCTGAAAAGCACCGCAGCGGTTTCTGCCAGCTCATCGCTTTTTTGCATGGCGAGTGTGCGGCTCCTCACTCTTTCCAAAGCCACTTCAATTTGTGCTTCTTTTGCCTGTGCCTCGGCCTGCTGCAAATCATTGAAGCGGGTATAGGCCAATGAAAAAACAGCGGTGGCCCGTTGTAGCAATTCCCAACTTTCAGTTGATATACCACCTGGTGAGGCAGCACCCATATACCCGTTTGAAAATTTATATAAATGATAAGTACGGTCAGGAATGTTATCTCCGTAAAACCCAACAAATACTTTTGATTGATGAGCACAATAGTTGATCCATTCCTTTCTGTTGGCGCCCTGCATTGCAATAGAGATTTGCTTTTTTTCTGAACGATAAAATTCCAGCATCTGTTTTCCCACCCATGTGTCCTTCAGGTCAATCGTCATGTGATCAGACACCAATTCTTTTTCAGTTTGCTTAACATCTTTTATGGCATACCAGCATTCTGTTTTTGCTGTTTCTTCATTATGGATATAAATAGAACTTGTTTCCAATTCTTCTACTCCCAGTAAACTCATTTCTTTTCGCAGCAACCGGGCCACTTCAATCAGTTCATTGGGCTTTTGCATAGCCAATGCTCTTGATCTTACTTTTTCCATAGCCGCTTCAATCTTTGATTCCCTTGCATTGGCTTCTGCTTTTTGCAGATCAAGAAAACGGGTATAGGTTTGTTCGAAAACTACAGCAAACCGTTTAAAGATATCATGCGCTTCAGGATATCGTTCATAGGTAATAAATAAGAGATACCCATACGAAAAAAATACCGCATGATTTACCTGGAATGTAGGCGGAGAGAAACCAGCCTTCAAAACATTATCCAGTATTCCCCCCAAAAGCGGAAGCGTATGCATGTACCTGTAATGTGCTTTTAATACTTCGCCGCCCATTTCTTCCACAAATAAAGATTCACCTCTTTGTGCTGCTTCATAAAAATGTATAAACGTTGGGTACTCAGTAAGCGGGGTTTTAAATGGCGGTTGAATAGTGCCCTCGCTGCTCATCCATACAGTAGCGGCTTTCCTGTCCTCATCCCATATATTATATCCGCAACTCCATGTGTGGATACCTAATTCTTTTACCTGCCTGAATAACAAATTGGCACCATCTTTTAGTTCATCACTATGCTGCATGGCCATGGTTCTTGCACGAACTCTTTCCAATGCAAGTTGAATCTGTGATTCTCTTGCCTGTGCTTCGGCTTGTTTCAGATCATTGAAACGGGTATAGGTGAGATCAAAGACTTTTCCGAAGCGGCTAAGTATATCGAGACTTGCATCTGACAGAGGAACATTTCCGACTGTTTGTAATCCTCCGAAATTGCTGAACGAGAAAGAAACAACATATTTTTCCATAGCCCTTGATGCAGATTGTGCTGCTTCCGGTGTTCTCCTGAATTCTGTTTCACTAAATAAGTAATCGTCATATATCTTTTTCTCACTGCCTTCGAGGGTATACACATATTTTGTTCTTCTTTCTTTCCATCCTTTCATCATAGCATCATGAAAAGGATAATCTTCAAACAACATGTGATAAGATTCAGGCGCCTTATTTAAATCCGGGTTGGCTGCCCAAACGGTATTTGACATTGAGCTTTCATCTATGATATTAATGATGCACCATGTTAATGCAAAATCAAGTTTGGTTAATTCTTTAAAAACAGTATCAACTAATTCAGACAACTCCTTAGAGCTTTGCATAGCCATAGCTCTTGCTCTCACTCTTTCCAATCCTAATTCTATCTGTGCTTCTCTTGCCTGCGCCTCTGCTTTTTGCAGATCATTGAAACGTGTATAGGTTAAATTAAAAACTTTTGCAAAGCGATTCAGAATATCAAATTGTTCTTCTTTCAATGGTTCAAGACCGGCGGTTTGCAAACAACCAAAATTGTGAAAGGATGCTGCGAACATTACTCTATCTATTGCCTGCATGTTTTTTTTCACCGGGTCAGGCAGATGTTTCATTTCGGTTTGGCTAAAAACATATCCATCCCATTCTTTTTTTACCTGTCCCTGTAAATCATACTGCCATTTTGTGTTTCTATCCTTCCATGCTTTTACAAAAGCGAGATAAGGCGGATTATCATGATAAGGTATATAAAAATTAACCGGCTGCGATTCTGCATTCGCCATCCATAATCGTGATGAAAGATCTTCCGTGTTCATTACCCAAATCAGGCAACGGTCAAATGCTAAATCCAGTTTAGTGAGTTCGTTATAAACAGTTCCAACTAATTCCTTTAACTCATCAGAATGTTGCATCGCCATTGCTCTTGCACGAACTCTTTCCAGTCCTAACTCTATTTGTGATTCTCTTGCCTGCGCTTCTGCTTTTTGCAGATCAAGAAATCTTGTATAAGTCTGTTCAAATACTTTTCCAAAACGTTTGAAAATATCCCATGCTTCGGGATATGCTTCCAGTGTAATGAACATTAAATACCCTTGCGGAAAAAAAACACAATGCGTAATTTGAAATGTTGGAGTAGGAGCACCGGCAGCTTCATGACCAATAAAAATTTCTCTTATTCCCGGAAGATCAAACATATACCGGTGAGTTTCTACTAATGCCGCACCACCTGATTCCATTACTAAAAAATCTTTGCCGCTTTCCCTGGCTTCATAAATCTCTTTGAAGAAAGGGTCTTCAGTATATGGAACGCTGAAAGGTCTCTGGATGCTACCATCTGGTCCGCTCATCCAGCATACAGCAATGGAATCATCATCTTCCTCCCAGATATTAAAACCGCTCGAATAAGTCTTAATACCCAAATCATATAATTGTTTAAAAACGATCGAGGCAACATCGGCCAGTTCCACACTATGTTGCATGGCCATTGTTCTTGCACGAACTCTTTCAAGTGCCAATTGAATTTGTGATTCTCTTGCCTGTGCTTCTGATTTTTGCAAATCAAGGAAACGGGTATAGGTTTGCTCAAAAACTTTGGCGAAGCGTTTGAAAATATCATGAGTTTCGGGATAGGGTTCCTGCGTAATAAACAGGATGTAGCCATAAGAAAAATAAGCAGCATGAAAGATTTGAAATGTGGGGGGAGTAAAACCAGCGTCAGCTAACTTTCCAAAAAATACTTCTTTTAAAGTAGGAAGTGAAAACATGTAGTTATAATGATTTTGCAATGCTTCTCCTCCCATTGGTTCCACATAAAGAGTTTCCCCTTTTCGTGCCGCGTTAATGATATTGATCATGGCAGGATCTTCTGTCGCTGGTATTTTGAATATTGGCAGCCTCGCACCTTCGGTGCATGTCCATACGGTAACCGCCTTCATGTCATCATCCCAAAGTTGAAATGAATTACCCCATTGATGAACGCCTAATTCTTTTATCTGCTGAAATAGTAATGCGGCAGTATCCACCAATTCATCGCTTCGCTGCATAGCCATTGTTCTTGCACGAACTCTTTCCATTGCAAGTTGAATCTTTGCTTCTCTTGCCTGTGCTTCTGCTTTTTGCAAGTCAAGAAAACGTTGATAGGCCCTTCCAAATTCGTTGGCGAACTTTACTACGATTTGTTCTTCCTCTTCAGTTGCTTTTCGTACCTGGTTCATTCCAATATATCCGAATGGATGCTTGCCTGCCGTATAATAAATGCCATCGGGATAATCTTCGGGAACAATCCTTGAACCTTCAGGCATTGACGAAAATGACTCATGAAAGACTTCCCACACTTTCGGCAATGTTTCTTTTGGAAAATGCAACCTGTTGATGGAATAAGGGTGGGCATTTTTCCAACTTTCAACCATGTCCTTCCAGGTATTCATTGCATCCAAGGCAACTGTTTGTTCGCCAAAACTCCTATTCCCGAATTTGCCAGTTTCTCTAAAAGTAAATTTGTTATGCCCAATGTCCAGCACCGTCATATGTGCCGACATCGGGAGGATTCCCAATATATCAAACTGCTCACATAATACGGCCAACACTTCATCCAACTCATCTGAATGATGCATAGCCATCGCTTTTGCCCGTAATCTTTCTAAAGCTGCTTCAATCTGTGCTTCTCTTGCTTGTGCTTCTGCTTTTTGAAGGTCAAGGAAACGAATATATGCCTGGTCAAATACATTTGAGAACCTTTTCAGGATTTCAACTTCTTTTTCAGAGAGTGATTTTTGGTGATGAAAATGGATACCGATTAATGAGTTTTTAGCCAAAGCTACAGATTGGGTCAGGTATTCCTGTTCTAAGATCCAGGTTTTTAATTCAGCAGCCAGGTTTTTAAAATCCGTATGTTCAAATATATAGTTGAACCATTGGTTCTTCTCTTCAAAAGAATACGTTTTAGAAAAAAAATCTACCCCAGATTCTTTTGCTATCCAAAAATCTTTTATTGGAGCAGCTTCATTGTATGGTAATTTAAAGCAGTTCGGGTACAATTGATTATTACCGGCTAACCAGACATTTGAATCTTTTGAGTCTTCGATATAAGTAATTATAAAAGCTGTTCCATCAATTGAAAAATCAAGTTCCAGCAATTTTTCAAATACTACAGCAACTACTTCACTTAGTTCACCACTTTTATGCACGGATAGTGAACGGGACCGCACTTTTTCCAACGCTGCTTCAATTTTTGCTTCTCTTGCCTGTGCTTCGGCTTTTTGAAGATCAAGAAATCTTGTATAGGTCTGTTCAAAAACTTTTGCGAAGCGTTTGAATATATCATGAGCTTCAGGTACCGGCTCATAAGTAATGAACATGAGATAGCCGTGTGAAAAAAAAGCGCAATGCATAATTTGAAAGTCGGGTATAGAAAAACCTTCAGGAGATACACTTTCTACATATTCTCTAAAAATCGGAATTGAGTTCATGTACTTGTAATGAGTTTCCAATTCCTTACCAGCTTGTTCTCTCATAAACAAAGATTCGCCTCTTTGGGCAGCATCATGAATATGAAGAAATATATCTTCAGAACTTGATGTTTTGAATGGTGGTGGAAGATTATCTGTTATAACGTTACACATCCAGGCGGTTGCAGCTTTTCTGTCAGCATCCCAAATATTAAAACCAGACCCAAATTGCGGCACACCCAATGCCTGTATCTGTTGCACCATAATACTGGCAGCATCCTGTAATTCATCACTCCGCTGCATAGCCATCGTTCTTGCACGAACTCTTTCCATGGCAAGTTCTATTTGTGATTCTCTTACCTGTGCTTCTGCCTGCGCCACATCCATATACCTGCGGTAAGCAAAATCAAAAACATTTCTGAAACGCTTTAGTACATTTAGTTTTTCTTCTGTAATAGAACTATACGTTGAAATGCCGATGGAGCCTGTACCAATTGAATAAAAATAATAATGGAGGGAAGAACTATCTTCCAGTTTCGGATCATCCAGTTCACCATTATTTTTTCTTAATTCCCTGAAATCTTTTAATTCTTTTCCTGTAAAAGAAAATTCATAAAAGGCATCATTGGCGTTTTTGGTAATACTTACCTGCTTTTCAATCAACGGATGGAAATTATATGGCATCAACGTAACCGTCTTGCCGGCATTGGCAGAATAATCATAATTTAAAAAAGAATTTTTATCATCATTATAAATATTGATCATTGCATTCCTGAGTTCACTGAAACCCAACAACTGCAGTTCTGTGTAAACTACCTGGCAAACGTCCATCAGGTTTTCCGGCTTGTTCATACTCATGGCCACTGTTCTTACTCTTTCCAATGATGCTTCAATTTCCAGTTCTTTGTTTTGCGCTTCAACATCTCTTCTTTTCTTTTCAAGCTCTTCAATGGTTTCTTCTAAAAGGATTGCAGTTGTTTTTTTTACTTTTTCTGTACGGTCGAGTTTGAATGCAGTTATCTCTAATTCTTTGTCAGCATCCTTTGCGGCTTTTGATAAAGCAATTTTTTCATCGGCGTTCAAATGCTCTGCCTGCTGAATGAAATTGAGAATGATTTGAAGATGCTGGTTCATTTATTTTTATTTTTTGCTGATTGAAAAGCAATCTGATTATTCTTTTTCTTTTCCTGGTCGGTTAAATAGTTTTGAGATGTAACCACTTTTTGTCCGGTCTTTATTTCCAATTCTTTTCTTGCATTACCTGCTACTGTTCCTCCTTGTTTGGCTACTTTTTTATTTTCTATAAAACCTTTGGGATTTCTTGTTTTAACGATGGCTGTAGTAGATGCTTCGCCAAGCATGGAGAAAATCAATTCAAGGTCTGTCATGTGGTCTCTCAGGTTCTGGTTTCTCAACCCCTTTACTTCTTTGTAATGAGACGGGACTAAACCAAATGTTGCCTTTGAAATTTCTGCGGTAAGTATTGCGTATTCTTTTTGTTGTTTTACGCCGCTGGTTTTCCACTCTTCTGTCAACTCTTCCCTAAGGGCAATACTACGCATCCGCTTTTCAATCCAGTCGTCCGGATATCCTTTTAATTTATAAAGTTCCCTTGTTCGTTGTGCAGCTAATTCAGGGTTTTCAATTTCATCTAATCTATCGCTGCCCACCTGTGCCAGCCAGCGTTTAAAGGGTTCTGCTTTGGGAGAAGGTATAGATTGTATGAGGCGGAGTAGTTGCTTTGTGTCGGCTACATCGGTTAGCCTCGTTTTACCGTCTTCTGCTTCCATTCTCAACTGTCCGATTTTTTCGGACAGTTCACTTCCTTCTTTTTTTAGTTTAGTTTTCAGATCATTCCAATACTTTCTCGGACGGTCTGTTCCTGTAAGCACTTCAATCACATCAATAACCGAAATATACCAAAGTTCCTTCTCCTTATCCCAATGGGTGGGGACCAGCTTTTATTCAAATATTCTTATGGCATTTTCCATTTTCATTGGGCTTACAAATGTACAAAAAGAAGCGGGTTATTTATGACTAAACTCTTAGGCCGCTCGGCTACAAACGTAGTTGGTAACGCTGTTG
>JANXQO010000017.1 GCA_025353485.1 Chitinophagales bacterium | reverse complement strand
TTTAGCATCTCTGCCGTTCTCATGCTCCTGGATTGCTTTTACAATTTGTGTTTCGGTGAATCTTGTTTTTTTCATAATATCCATTTAAAGTTAGAAATTATTCAACTTTTAAATGGGCGAAGTTTGGGGAAGCTTACAATTTGTAGTGCCTGTACCAATGTTAATGTCTTGTCCAACTACAATTTTATAACCGCTGGTTGTGAATAAAGTATCTTTTACAAGTCGTGGTAATGTGCTGTCGATGTCCTGTGAATAAGATTTCGAAATAAATAGTGTCGCTGTAAAAAAGATTAATAGCTTTTTCATATTAGTGTTAGTTTTTTAAATTTAAGGTCTGTCGCTTTACCATGACAGCCAACGTTCAGGGCTTGCCGAAGTACGGGAATTAGTATTCCGTCTGCCGAGAACAAATGATGATTGAAAAAACAGGTGATGAAGATAGCAACAAAAAGCTAAATAGTAAATGTCAAGATGGATATGAAGCCCAATAGAATTACTGAAGTTGAAGATAACTTAGGTCAGCCCGTATTTTGGCAAACCCCATGTTGTACGTTCGCCCTTCTTCTTTGTCGGAGTGAAGTTGTTTTAATTGTGTCAAGGTGTCTTTTGAAGCAAAGCAAGCAACACTCTTTTGCAAAGGTTAGCGGTAGTGTCGTGGCTTTGAGCGCCTTTGTAAATGTGTGGTGCTTTGTCAAGGGTTCTTTTTTTATATTTACAAAATGGCTGAAGAAGTGAAAGACATACGACTTATCATTGAAATTAAAAATGAGCAGCCATTAGAGCTAATGGATTTGACCAAGTCGTTTGTGTCAATAGCAAACCAGTTTAATAATTATGCAGCAAAGTTTGGTGACAGCAAAGAAAACAGAGAGGCTAAATTATTTGTCAAAGAAATCAGGTCAGGAAGTGTTATAATGGAATTGATAGAAATGGCTACGATTGGTGTCTTGCCATTTTTAGAAAACATAAATACAATAGTTGGCTTTGCAGATTATGTAAAAAACGCTTATAACTTTTTGTTGGGTCGGTCAAAAGAAAAACCAACAGAATTTACAAACAATGATTACAAAGATTTGTCCCAAATTGTCAACCCGATTGCAAATGATAATGGGTCGCAATTAAATGTCGCTACAACAATAAATGGTAATGTAGAATATCATTTTCACATTGATAGCTTAGAAGCAAATGCAGTCCAAAATAAAATTGATAAGGAAATAAAGCAATTACGATTACCAGAACTTATTGATGATGTAAAAACAAAGGTTTTATTAACTTGGTATCAGGCACGAAATGATATGAAAAGCAGTGTAGGTAATAAAGGAACAATTGAAGAATTATCTGATAAGCCGATGAATATTGTATTTGAAGATGATGATTTAAAAGAAAAGATTTTACATGGAGAAAATCCTTTTACAACTGTCTTTGTTGTTGATGTAAAATTGCAAAATGTGAATGGAAAATTAGCTGCGTTTAAAATTGTCAAGCTGCATGAAACATTTGAGTTAAATGAAAATAATTAATGCCGATTTATGCAAAACAAACTTTTTTACGGTGATAATTTAGAAGTGCTGCGGAAGTATATTAAAGATGAAACTATTGATTTGTGTTATATAGACCCACCATTCAATTCAAAGAGGAACTATAACCAAATTTATAACAACATTGGTAAAGAAGACCAAGCACAGGCGCAAGCTTTCACGGATATGTGGACATGGGATAACGAAGCAGAGATAGGATTTTCTGAAATACTTAAAAATTATAATAACGTATTTACGAAGCAAAGCATTAATCTAATTCTTGGATTAGAGAAGGTTTTAGGCAAAGGAAATTTGTTTGCATATTTGGTTTCGATGTCATTGAGAATAGCTGAAATTTATAGAGTTTTAAAACCGACTGGTTCATTTTATTTACACTGCGACCAAACCGCAAGTCATTATTTAAAATTGATTTTGGATTCAGTTTTTTGTGCAAGAACAGGGCAAATGCAGAACGAAATTATTTGGCAAAGAACACGATCAGCAAAACAGCAATCAACAGCTTTTGGTAAGATTACTGACATAATTTTTTTTTATACTAAATCAGATAATTTCACTTTTATTAAACAGTACACGCCGTTAAAAGATGAATATATTAAAAGCCATTACACACATACAGAAAATGGTCGTAGATATAGGCTTGACAACTTCACTCAAGCAGGGCAAGGGCAACCGAGAATATTTGGAGAAAAAGAAATTGCTCCACCATCAGGTAAACATTGGATTTGGTCGCAAGAAAGAATTGATGAAGCGATGCGATTAGGGCTACTTGTTTTTTCAAAAGATGGAATGCCCAGCGTAAAAAGATATTTGGATACAATACCAGGTGAATATATGAGTAATGTTTGGACTGATATTCCAGAATTAAATTCGCAAGCTAAAGAGCGTTTAGGTTATCCAACTCAAAAGCCGGAAACCTTATTGGAACGAATAATAAATGCGAGTTCTAAAGAAGGAGATATTGTTTTAGATGCTTACTGTGGTTGTGGAACATCTGTGGCAGTTGCAGAGAGGTTAAAAAGAAAATGGATTGGAATGGATATTACTTATCAAAGTATTTCTCTTATTCTTAAAAGGTTAGAAAAACAAGCGGGTAAATCAGCCCTAACTAAAATATCAATATCGGGAGTACCAGAAGACTTCGAGTCTGCAATCGCATTAGCTAATAAAGCTGATGATAGAACAAGAAAAGAGTTTGAGAAATGGGCTGTTTTAACATACTCAAATAATAGAGCTGTTATTAATGAAAAGAAAGGTGGTGATGGCGGCATAGACGGTTTTGCTTTTATATTTGACCACAACGAAAAAAAGGAACAGGAGATTAAAGAAATAATTTTTAGTGTAAAATCTAACAAGACGCTTTCCCCTTCGGTTGTTAGAGACTTGAATGGCACTATTGAAAGAGAAGGAGCAGTTATGGGAATTTTAATAACGCTTTACCCAATGGATAATTTAGTGAAAGAGTGCAAAAAGTATGGAACTTATAATAATAAAATGTTTGGGCAAAATTATCCTAAAATAAAAATTGTAAATATTTCTGAAGTCTTAGCAGGTGAAAGAATGAGTATTCCTATTGCATTTGAAGTTACTAAAAGTGCTGTTCAAAAAAGCGAGGATATTCAGCATAAGCTATTCTGATTTGTCCTAAGAAGCGTCTGCAATATTTTAGCTCTTTTGCAGGTTTGCTTTGTGTCAAGATTTGTGCGCCTGTAAATGTGCTAAAATGTGCCAAGGCAAAAGAAGCTAAGGAGAATTAAAACAAATTTGAAATACTAAAGTTGAGAATTTATATGTCAGCCCATGAATGTAAAACTGTTTGTCAGGGTGACGTACAACTCATAAATATGCGAAGCTTTTCTGGAATTAGCAATTTTCTAAACAATTAATTTTTAAAGCTTTAGCAATAGTTTGCGAAATTTTTTGTACAAAAAGCGAAGTTCGCATTTTTAAAATTTTAAATTAAGTTTATCTAAGGGACTTACAACTTTTTGCAATGTTGCATTGCTTACATGAGTATATCTTAATGTGGTTTTAATATCATTGTGTCCCAATAGCTTTTGAATAATAGTTAAGTCTGTGCCACCTTCTAATAAATGAGTAGCAAAGCTATGTCTAAAGGCATGAATGCTTCCCTCTTTTTTTACGCCGGCTTTTCCTTTTGCTTGTTTTATTATTAATTGCAAACTCCTTGCACTGTATGCCCCTCCCTGTTGTCCTTCAAATAAATATTCTTTTGGTTTAAATTTTTTATAATAATCTCTAAGTATCGGTAATAAAGTTTGGCTTAAAATAACCTCTCTGTCTTTTTTACCTTTTGCATTTCTTATATGTAGCATCATTCTTTCGCTATCTATATCTTTTATTTTCAAACTAACAATTTCACTAATTCTTAGGCCGGCTGCATATCCAATCATCAGCATTGACTTGTGTTTAATATTACTAATTGCATCTATAATCTTTGTTACTTCATTCTCTGAGAATACGGTAACATTTTTTATTGGTTTCTTAGGCCTTTGTAGTTCATAGAATTCTTTAGGTTTTTTTAATACCTGTTCATAATAAAACTTTATTGCATTGATTACACCATGTATTGAAGTTTCACTTTGCTTTTTATTTTTCGCAAGATGTAAAAGATAATCTTCAATTTCGTTTTTAGAAATTTGGCTTATTATCCTTTCATCAAAATGATCTATGAATGCGTTAAAAGCATCTATATAAACCTTTATTGTAGAAGGGCTATAACTTTTAAGTTCAAGCAACCGAATCATGTTTTTTTTCTCATAAGATCCATGTACTATATACCCAGAACTTTCAGATAAAATATTAGCAAGATTTTGCAGCTTTATTTTATTCTTCTGAATATACCAGCATTTGCAGCTGGCGCTATATCTGCCACCAAAACTTTTGATTACAGAATTTAAATCATTATCAGGCTTAAAAAACAAGCCTATTACACTTTCATTGTAATGGTTGATTGTTTTAGGTGAAATACCATGATGCTCCAAAGCTTTCTTAATTGCCTTACCAGTCATACTAATTATTATGTAATTACATTTTCCTTTTTTAACAAGTACAATTTACCAAAAAAAAGAGTTCTATAAGAAACCTCATTTTTATATTTATAAACGTTATATTTGAATAACATTATGGTTCAATTGTCAAACTTTAATTTTTCCGAAAAATCCATTCGCATCCTGATTGCAAACGGAGATGTTTTAAATAGTGGCATTTACCAAAAGTTGACCGAAAGAAGATTTTATATTAATGAAGCGGATATACCCCGAAACATATTATTTAATTGGAACAAAAATAAACTCTTACCTTATGATAATACAGAAATAGGATGGCAAAAATTTAGTCTTCTAGAGTTTACATGGCTTAAGGTATTACAACAACTCCGAAGCTTTGGCTTATCACTTGAAAAACTAAAAAACTTAAAAACCCAATTGTTTGCAGTTGAAATTGATGTTTATAAGGAGTTTTTGATAAATAGTTTACATGCTTATGATGGTGAGATTGCAAATAAAAAAGCAGTATTAGAAGTGTTTTCACATAAGAATATCCCTGAAATAATGTGGAAAGAAGTTTTTGACGAATTACAAATGAGTGTGTTTTCAATGCTCATCTTACAAATCTTAGTTTGTAACCAAAATCTATGTTTAGTAATTGATGAAAAAACCAATTGCTCTTTCGTCGTATTAGATGATTCTGAAAGTGCAAACAAGAAACAAAATGACGAATTACTAAATGATCTCACAAATTCTTCCTTCATAGTTGTCAATGTCAGACAGATTTTACAGAGATTTTTCAGCAATGAAAAAATTACTTATGATAACGAATATTTATTATCCTTTTTAAATAAGAAAGAAAGAAAGATTATTGAATTATTAAGGAAAGGGGAAGTAAAAGAAGTGAAGATCAAATTTGTAAACAATGAAATTGACTTAATTGAATGTGTAAAGAATGAAAACCCTGAAATTGCCATACATCAATTAGGGAGAGGATTTAAAAAAAGTGACTACAAGGATGTAATTGTAAAAGTAAGAGATGGAAAGGTCATTCACTATCAATCATCTGAACTAACCAAATTTAAAAAATAATTTATGGTACTGAAGCTCTCAGACCAATTTAGGGAACTGACTTTTTACAGTAAACAACTGAAACAGACAGCATGTAAAAACAATCATGTTTTCCAAAATATTATCTAAAAACAAAAATGTAAACACTAATCAACAAAAAACTAAAAAACTAAAAAATCAAATAACTATAGTAAACAATCTATCTGTACAAGAACAGATAAATTCTTTTGCTGAAATAATTGTAAACAACCTATTAAAAAATTGCAATCATGAAAAATGAATCGAAAACAGATAGCCGGCTTCTTGACTTTATTAAAAAAGCTGATAAAAAACCATTGAGGGAAGGCAAAGGAGCGGTTATTTACACAAGGGTAAGCAGCAAAGAACAGGCAGATAATAACACCAGCCTTGAAACACAAAAGAGGTTTTGTGAGGAGTATTGCATGAAAAAAGGTTATCCGATAAAAAAATACTTTGGTGGCACTTTTGAATCTGCAAAAACCGATGAAAGAAAAGAGTTTGATAAGCTCATAGCATATGCAAAAAAAGAAAGAACAACAGAAGCAATTATAGTTTATTCCTATGACCGTTTTTCAAGAAGCGGAGCAAATGCAGCTTTCCTTACTGAAGAATTGCAAAAGGCTGGAATCAGGCTTATTGCAGTATCACAAGAAGTTGATACAACAACTCCAACAGGAAAATTTCAGAAAAATATAATGCTGATGTTCAGCCAGTTTGATAATGACCAAAGGAGAGACAAAAGCACAACTGGAATGAGAGAAAATTTAAGGCAAGGCTATTGGATTAATTCTATTCCCTTTGGCTATACTAATCTTCACAAGAAAGAAAAAGCCAAAAACCATAAATACATTATCAACACCGATGGCAAGCTTTTAAAGAAAGCATTTGAATTAAAAGCAGAAGCAAGATTAACATACAAGGAAATAGTGAAAGAATTAAATCTGCTAGGCTGCAAAATCCATTATAAAAGTTTTTCAAGAATATTATCAAATGTTTTTTATTGTGGTTATGTCACAAATTCACTTATACCAAATGAAATTTACAAAGGACATCATCCTGCTTTGGTTTCTGAAGAATTGTTTTTTAAAGCAAACAACATCATCCCAAAAAATTCTTCAAAAGGAACACCTAAAAAATTTAAGATTGCTGAACTGCCATTGAAAACTTTTGCAAAAGATGAAATATCCCTTTCTCCATTTACAGGGTATAAACAAAAAGGAATTTATTACTACAAAACAAGGCATACAGGAACATGCATAAATGTGACTGCTAAACACTTGAATAATTTATTCATTAGTGAGTTAAAAACCTTTGAGTTTGCAAAAGAAAATTCCCAAAAATTAAAGGAGGCAATTTCTCTTGAAATTAATAAAAAATTGAAATCTCAAATTGACGAACAGGCAATCATCAAAAGCCAGTTAACAGAAATTTCAAAAAAGATAGAAAAATTAGAAGTAAGATTTATTGAAGGAGAAATAAACAAAGAACTATTCGGTAAATATTCAAACGTTTACATAGTTCAGCAAAAGGATTTAAAAGAGAAATTAAGTTTAGTAAGCATCACGAGTTCGAACCTTGAAGAGATGATTGAAAAAGGATTGCAATTAGCTGAAAATATCAGTGGGATATGGGCTTTGAGCGATTTTGACGATAAGAAGAAATTACAAGAGTTAGTATTTCCTGACGGCATCTTGTACAATAAAGAAATGGACAAAGTTCGAACTTCAAAAAGCAATTCCATTTTCGAAGCAATCTCTTTACTGGCAAAGGGTTTTGATAAAAATAAGAATGCCCCTCTAATTAAAAAGGGGCAAGATTCTCATTCAGTCGGGGCGGCAAGATTCGAACTTGCGACCTCCACATCCCAAATGTGGCGCGATAACCGGGCTACGCTACGCCCCGAAAATTTTTTACTGTTACTTACCAAAGGTTGCGGAGAGGGTGGGAGTCGAACCCACGGTACAGTTTAACCCGTACGACGATTTAGCAAACCGTTCCTTTCGGCCACTCAGGCACCTCTCCTTAATACAGTTATTTAAGGGGTGGCAAAAATACACTATCAATTTAAAAGTAAAAAGTAAAAATGAAGAAAAAGCAAACAAAGATTTTACATAGCTGCTAACTGCACCTTTTGTTGTAGCTCAATAACACTTTCTTTAAAAAGAGTATCGGTGTCCATAAGGTCTTTTACTGTTTGACAACTATGAATAACGGTTGTATGATCACGTCCGCCAAAATGCTCACCTATAGTTTTCAAACTATTTTTTGTAAATGCTTTTGCCAGGAACATTGATATCTGCCTTGCCTGTACAATTTCACGTTTACGGGTTTT
>JANXQO010000014.1 GCA_025353485.1 Chitinophagales bacterium | reverse complement strand
CAGCCAAATTGCAGTTCGGTCATTGAGTCCGAAATATTTTTGTAGCCCTCATTAAAATAATGATCCATACTGTCTTTGGACGTGTACCAGTAAAGAGAAGGATGTTTTTTTTCGAGAATATTTTTCAGCAAAGTATAATCTTCCTGTAATTTTTCTTTTGGATATTTTTTATCTGCAGAATAATTTTTGGATACAGAGCAACTGGTTAGCGTAATGCAAAATACCAGTCCAAAAAAAATATTTGTGTTTTTCATTCCGGGATATTGTTATTTAGTAAAAGCATTCCACCCCTGTGCTGTTATTGGATATTTGTTGCCGCCTTTGGTAATAATATTTGCTCCTTCTTCTTTTTCAGTTATATAACCAATCACGCTTATTTGTTCATTCAAAACTATTTTATCATAATCACTTTGCGGAAGCGTAAACACCAATTCATAATCTTCTCCGCCGCTTAATGCGCAGGCTGTAGGGTCAAGTTCAAGCTTGTAAGCATACTGCCTTGCCAAATCATTAACCGGAATTTTTTGTTCATATAAAACACAGCCAACATCGCTTTGTTTACAGATGTGTAATACTTCGCTGCTAAGTCCGTCACTTACATCTATCATAGAAGTTGGTATTATTTTATTAGCTGCAAAAAATTCTATAATATCTTTTCTTGCATCAGGCTTCAACATTCTGCCAATAATATAATCCTGGTTTTCAAGATCGGGCTGCAAACCTTTAGTTTCTAAAAAAACTTTTTTCTCTCTTTCCAATAATGTCAACCCTAAAAAGGCGCCGCCAAGATCTCCCGAAACACAGAGCAGGTCAGCCTTTTTTGCTCCACTTCTTGTTACATATTTATCAGCAGCAACTTCTCCTAATGCAGTAACAGAAATAATAAATCCTTTTTGAGATGTGGTGGTATCGCCACCGATAAGGTCAACATTATATTTTTCACAGGCGGCATATACGCCATCGTAAAACTCATCCAGTGCCTCTACGCTAAAACGATTGCTGAATGCAATGCTCATGGTTATTTGTGTTGGCGTTGCATTCATTGCATAAATGTCGCTTAGGTTTACAACAACGCTTTTATAACCCAAATGTTTTAAAGGTGTATACATCAGATCAAAATGTATTCCTTCCACAAGCATATCTGTAGTAACAACCGTTTGCCCAAGGTGGTCAATCACTGCTGCATCATCACCAACACTTACAATGGTGGATGAATTTTTTATTTCATTATTTTTTGTAAGATGATCAATCAAACCAAATTCACCGAGAGTTGATATTTCTGTTCTTTCCTGCATGGTTTTTAATATGTACGATGTACAAAGTTTTAATGAAGCAACGATTATTTTTAATATCTTTCTCTTACCTCTATTGAATTCAACATCAATTTTAAAAAGAAAAGTGATTCATCTATTTTTTTTCTTCTACTATTTTAAATTTATTAATAAAGTCTGCTTTGGATTTAGCTCTTCTTGTGGCTCTATAATTAGCACCACCAGAACTACTTGATCTTATAAGTTGAGCGCTATATGCATGATTAATAACATTCGTTGGCAATGATAGAATCATATGTACGCAATCAACAGCAAATTGCTTTGTTCGCTTTATCATTTCATTTGCATCCATCATAATTTTTTTTATTACATCGTACATCCCACATCCCACATTACATCTCACCATTCACATACATTAATAACTCATCATGAATTTTTCCATTTGTTGCAACAATGTGTGGTTGGTATGGAGAATAATAATTGCCTTTAAAGTCAGTCACTTTACCGCCGGCTTCTTCCACAATTAAAAACCCGGCTGCACTGTCCCAGGCTGATAATTTATGTTCATAAAAACCATCAAATCTTCCTGCGGCAACCCAGCAGAGATCAATGGCTGCACTGCCTAATCTTCTTACAGGAATACCTTGTCTTATCAATTTTTCAAATACCTGGATCGGACCATTGGGTTCATCTAAATAGGTGTAGGGAAATCCTGTTACCAGGCAACTTCTTAAAACTTCTCTTTTATCACTCACGGTAATTTTCTTTTCATTCAATGTTGCGCCATTATCTTTTTCGGCAAAAAAGAATTCATTCATATTTGGATTATACACAGCGCCCAATATCATTTTTCCGTTATGCTCTACAGCAATACTCACACAGCAAATGGGAATACCATTTGCAAAATTTACGGTTCCGTCTATAGGATCAATAATCCATTTATATTCGTTAGCGCTTCCCGTTTCTCCACTTTCTTCACTTAAAATAAAATGATCAGGAAAATCTTTTTTAATAATATCCATAATTGCTTTTTCTGATGCATGGTCAGCTTCTGTAACTAAATTATTAATGCCTTCCTTCTGTGAGATTTTAAAAGAACCATTAAAAAATCTTCTGAGTTCATTTGCACCGGCTTCAGTGGCTTTCAGTAAAGTTGATTTTAACATGGCGCAAAGATAAATTGTCTGAACCATGATTAAGGAGATTTTTAGATTATAATGAATTGCAAAAGCATTATAAGAGTTCTTAAAATAAATTAATACAATAAACAATTTAGACATTCAGCAATACAACATTAATTTAGCTGTTATTAAACAAACAGTTTGCAGCTCACTATCATAATAGTAAATTATAATGTAAAATATTTTTTGGAGCAATGTCTTTGCTCGGTAATGAAAGCTATTCAAAATATTGAGTCGGAAGTTTTTGTTGTTGATAACAACTCTTCTGATGGCAGTAAAGATTTTTTTAAAAACAGGTTCAACGGAGTAAAGTTTATATGGAACAAAGAAAACATTGGTTTTTCAAAAGCAAATAATAGAGCTGTTAAACATGCTGCAGGTAAATACATTTTATTTCTAAATCCGGATACATTAGTGCCTGAAGATTGTTTTGAAAAATGTATTTCTTTTTTTGAAACCCATCCGGAAGCCGGAGCACTTGGTATAAAAATGCTGGATGGTTCCGGTAATTTTTTAAAAGAAAGTAAGCGATCTTTTCCTTCGCCGCTCACTTCGTTCTTTAAGCTCTCAGGCCTGGCAAAATTATTTCCTTATTCCAAATTATTTTCCAAATATTATTTAGGAAATATTGATGAAAAACAAAATCATGAAGTTGATGTTTTAGCAGGAGCATTTATGATGATTCCTAAAAAAATAATTGATAGTATAGGCAGTTTTGATGAAGATTTTTTTATGTACGGAGAAGATATTGACCTTAGTTACCGCATAAGGCAAGCCGGGTATAAAAATTTATATTTTGCTGATAGCAGCATTATTCACTTTAAAGGAGAAAGCACAAAAAGGGGCGGACTTAATTATGTGAGATTATTCTATAAAGCTATGAGCATTTTTGCCCGAAAGCATTATGGAAACAAGGCTGTAGTTTTTAATTTATTAATTCAGATAGGAATATTATTAAGAGCATTTCTTTCAGCCGTAAAAAGATTTATTAAATGGATCGGTATGCCGGTTATTGATGGCACTGTAATTCTAATTAGTTTTTGGGTGGTTAAACTTTTATGGAACCTGTATGTAAAAAGAGACGTAAATTATTCTCCCAATTTGCTCATCACAGCATTTCCTTTTTTTACTTTCCTATTTTTACTTGCCTCTTATTATTCCGGATTATATGATAGTGGCTTTAAACAGAAAAGGTTAAATCATTCTACCATTATTGCTTTTGCATTATTGTTATCCGTGTATGCATTACTGCCTGAAAGGTTACGTTTTTCAAGAGGGATATTAGTGGTTGGATCGCTTGTGGCTTTTATATTAATGACATTAATAAGATGGCGGCTTGTAAAATGGAAAGTAATTGAAAGGGATGAAAAAAGCGATGAACACGGGCAAACTTTTATTATTGGTACAGAAAAAGAATTTGAAGAAGTAAATACTATAATGCAAAATGCAGGAATGGAAGAAAGGGTATTGGGAAGAGTAGAAGTAAATGTTGGCAAAACAAATGCAACAGGTAATATCGAAGATCTTAAACAGTTGCTTACAACCTATTCTATAAAAGAGGTTATTTTTTGTGAAGGAGAATTATCTTTTAAAAAGATAATTGATATGATGAAAATTTCCAAACACGTAAGGATCAAATTTCATGCTGCTGATGCTTCAGGAATAATAGGAAGCAATAGTAAAAAAATCAGCGGAAAATTTATTTCGGCGGATAAAAAAATCAAGTTATCACTTGCTATAAGTAAACGAAATAAAAATTTTATTGATATAGTGATCAGCATTTGTTTTATAATATCATTCCCTGTTCATTTGCTCCTTAAAAAAAATCCGCAGCATTTTTTCAGGAATATTTTTGATATTCTATTGCTTAATAAAACCTGGGTGGGATATGCATTACCGGATAAACAATTACCCAAAATAAAAGAAGGGGTTCTTACTACCACCGGCATTCCTGCATTTTTAAATACATTGCCGGCAGAAAGTCTTATGGCTTCTGATAAATGGTATGCTGCTGATTATGATGTTTGGGAAGATGTAAAAATAATTTGGCGTGGTTATAAATTTTTAGGAACATAAAAAAGCCACCCACAAAGTGAATGGCTATACTAACCCAATAATTATTTATGCTGCCGCTACTTCTGCAATTTTAGCTCTTATCTTTCCTTCCAATTCATTTGCCAGTTCAGGATTATCAGTAAGTAATTGTTTTACTGCATCACGTCCCTGTCCTAATTTGGTAGTATCATAACTAAACCAGCTCCCGCTTTTTTGTATAACACCTAACTCAACACCCATATCAATTATTTCACCTGTTTTTGAAATTCCCTGGCCAAACATAATATCAAATTCTGCAACGCGGAAAGGCGGTGCAACTTTATTTTTTACCACTTTAACTTTCACCCTGTTTCCAACGGCTTCATCACCATCTTTTATCTGTGCCATTCTGCGAATATCCAATCTTACAGAAGCATAAAATTTTAATGCATTACCGCCGGTTGTAGTTTCGGGGTTACCAAACATAACTCCTATCTTATCACGAAGCTGATTTATAAAAATGCAGCAACTGTTTGTTTTACTTATGGTAGCAGTAAGCTTACGCAATGCCTGGCTCATCAGCCTTGCCTGCATACCCATTTTACTGTCGCCCATTTCACCTTCCAGTTCCCCTTTTGGTACCAGCGCCGCCACTGAATCTATTACCACAACATCCAATGCTCCGGAAAGAATAAGCCGGTCAGCAATTTCCAAACCCTGCTCTCCATAATCGGGCTGGGATATTAAAAGATTATCAACATCTACCCCTAATCTTTTTGCATAACTGGCATCAAAGGCATGCTCCGCATCAATAAAAGCACACATGCCGCCTTTTTTTTGTGCCTCTGCAATTACATGTATGGCAAGGGTAGTTTTGCCAGAGGATTCCGGGCCATAAATTTCTACCACCCTGCCTTTTGGTAAACCACCAATGCCAAGGGCTACATCTAATCCAATAGAACCTGTGGAAATAACTTCCTGCGGCTCCTGCGATCTTTCATTCATCATCATCACACTGCCTTTTCCAAAATCCTTATCTATTTTATCAATAGTTAATTTTAATGCTTTTAATTTTTCTGCGTTGCTCATGTTTTCTGTTTTAATTGATGTATCTAAGTTATTATTTATTCAAATATAGAAATAAATATTTATAAACACTAATATTTTTAGTAATTTAAAGATAAAATATTTAGCCATCGGCATAATAAAAAAACCCCGCAAATTTTAGCAGGGTTTCAGCAGGAGGCAAACTCGTGCTATTTTCATAAGTACAAAGCCGGATTAAACGGGCTATTGAACTGTGAAGATATTTTCAGAATTATTAATATCTCTTTTAAAAAAGTTATAATTAATATAAAGCCTCTTTTGTTTTGTAGGGCTCCCTGTTACATTTGATCATATCAGGCTGCATTACTATCTTTTAAAAATTCATATTAAAAGGCTATAGGATCAAACTTTTTCCCAATTCGTTTTTACACTGCCCTTGGTTATTTCCAAAAAATATTCTTTTATATTAGTTTAGTAAAAATAAAACTATAGAATATTCTCTTCTGCAATAATACCATCCATCAATCTTATTAAAGCAGTATTTTCATATAAATTTTATAAAGATGAAATCCGGTTGCCTTATCATAATTGGCATTATTATTTCATGTAATCAAACACCAACAAAAGAAAAAACGGTTTTTGTAAATGATACAACGCATGTACAGGATACTGTAATATTTGTAAAAGATTCTACTATGGCGGCTTCCTTTGCTGACAGCCTGCCCCTTGGCGCATACCAGGGAATGTATCCCTGTAAAGGATGCGAAGGAATTCAACAAACTATATTATTTACTCCTGATAAAAAATACAGGCTGGAAGAACTTACATGGGGAAAATCATCAATACCTAAAAAAACAGAAGGGATATGGGAAAGAAAAAGTGGAATGATATGGATGTATCAGCCTGGCAGAAAACCTATGAAATTCTTTTTAAGAAAAGACAGTCTTTTTACTGACTCATTGCAGTATGCACTTGTTAAGCGTGAGCTCGCAACAATTAATCCATCATGGAAACAAAAGCAAAGCGAAGGAGTAGATTTTATTGGTGTTGGGAATGAACCATTCTGGACCCTTGAAATTGATAATGAGAAAATGATACTCTTTAAACTGGCGGATTGGAAAAAGCCTGTCATTTTTCCGGCAGAAAAACCAACTGTAATAAAAGACAGTACCTTGTACAACCTGTCTTCAGAGGGTAGCCCTTTACGCATAACAATTTTTCCACAATTTTGCAGCGATGGTATGAGCGATGTTTTATATCAGTATAAAGTTGTGGTGAGCTTTAAAGGAAACATGTATAAAGGTTGCGGCGTAATGCTTGGAAATTTTGTAGAAGTAAAATAGTGGCATCATTTTTATATGATTATTAAAAAAATAAATTATGCAATGGTTAGGCAGAACAGAAAGTACTAATGTAGATGACCGCCGCGGTATAAGTGGCGGAGGTGTTGCCGCAGGCGGCGGCATACTTGGTGTAATATTTTTATTGGCTAAATTTTTACTGGGTGGTGGAGACACAAGTGATCTGCAACAGGTTTTTCCGCAGGGCCAGCAACAGGAAATGACTACCGAGCAAAAAACAGCAGACGATGAAAGAGCACGATTTGTAAAAGTTGTTTTAAAAGATACAGAAGATGTATGGGATAAAATATTTGGCGATATGGGAAAACAATACACAAAGCCAACACTGGTTTTATTTCGCGGAAGCACACAATCAGGCTGCGGAGGGGCAAGTTCGCAGACAGGCCCTTTTTACTGTCCCCAGGATCATGATGTTTATATCGACCTTTCTTTTGCTGAAGAATTAAAGACCAGGTTTGGAGCATCAGGAGATTTCCCCATGGCTTATGTAGTTGCCCATGAGGTGGGTCATCATATTCAATATCTTTTGGGAATAACAGATAAAATGGAAAGAATCCGCAGCCAATCGAGCGAAACAGAATACAATAAATATTCAGTTAAGATGGAATTACAGGCAGATTTTTATGCAGGCGTATGGGCGCATTACGATCAAAAAATGAAAAATGTAATTGTACAAAAAGATATTGAAGAGGCTTTAAATGCAGCCAGTGCAATTGGTGACGACCGGATAACAAAAGGCAGAGTTTCACCTGATGCATTTACACATGGCACTTCTGCACAAAGAATGTATTGGTTTAAGAAGGGTTACGAAACAGGAGATATAAAACAGGGAAATACATTTGAAGCCGGGGATCTATAGATTTTCAAAGATTTTTTTTGTTAGCCATCCACTAAGAGTCGGGTGGCTTTTTTTATAGGATCAATTTTAGAAAAAATATTCAATGAGAAGGATTGTTTATTTTGATACGTCAAAAATTAAAATTGCTTTGGATGCAAACTTTAATTACTCATACAACACCTGGCAATTGGTACAAAAAAATGTTCTTCGTTTTGTTTTACCTGAATATTTTTTTATGAAAGGCATATTACAACGTGGGCAGATCTTTTTTGTATGCGCAAGCCAATGTTTCTTTAGCACATAAGCCTTCTTCCATTTTAAAAAATCGAAAGTGTAATTTTTTGCTTCTTTAATTAATTCATTCAGTCGCTTTGTTGGTAGTGCACCTACTTTACTTTCGGGATGAACAAAAATTCGGAAACATACTTCATTCTTAATAATGTTACCAACCCCGGCAAATATGTATTGGTCAAGCAATGCGTCGCACACAAATGTATCAGGTTGCTGCTTTAATTTCTTTTTTGCTTTAACAGCATTCCATGTATCATTCATCACATCACCACTCCAGTCATAGATCGTATCAAGGTCTTCTTCAATAAACTGCACAGAGCAGGCATAAAAATAGAGGTCACCATTTTTAAAATGCAAACCAAGCCTTGTAAGCTTTCTCTCAACTTTTTCATGTATGCTGTAAGAGCCAAACAACATGAAGTGGATCTTTACCGTAAATTTTTTAAAGCAAATTAAAAAGTGTTTGCCCCAGCTTTTAAAATCAATTATTGTTTGGTTCAACAAGCGTTGAATATCCTGCTTACTGTTACCATCAACACGCAATACTTTTTTACCCTTGAATTGTTGGACAGCTTCTTTTAAAATTACAATGGAAGGACCTTCGGGCATACCAATAACTTTTCACAGGTTAATTGTCATCTGTTCTTTTGCCCGAATCATTTCCTCCTCCGGTATCATCTTGTGTGGCTTTTGCTGCGGCTTTCGGTTGATCTTTTGTTTTGGAAGGTGCAGGGTTTTTCTTTGGCTCTTTTATTGTTTTTTCATTTTGTTCATCATAGCCGGCATTAGTTGCGGAACCTTTTTTATCTCCCTTTTCTGCCTTTCGGCTTTCGTAATATTTTTTTGATCTTGAATTCATTTTGTTATTTTATACAAGATTAATTTATTTGTTTGAAACTGTTTTTAAAATCTCGGCTAAAATTATTTATCTACACTTTTCATCATTGTCTCAGGATAGCGCAAACCTGCAGCTACGTTTTTCGGCGCTATGGCATCTATCTCCTGCAAATCTTTTTCTGAAAGATATACTTCTGTTGCACTAACATTCTCTTCTAAATATTTTACCCGCTTGGTTCCCGGTATCGGAAAAATAAAATCTTCCTGTGCCATTACCCATGCTAACGCCAGTTGCGAAGATGTACATCCTTTTTCAATGGCAATCGAGTCAATTTTGTTCACCAGTTCTAGGTTTTTAGTAAAATTTTCTCCCTGAAAGCGTGGTGAATGCCGGCGGTAATCATCCGGAGAAAAATCTTCAAACGTTTTATATTGTCCCGTCAAAAATCCACGTCCCAGCGGGCTGTAGGCTACAAAAGCAATCCCCAGTTCTTTGCAGGTTTGCAATACGCCATCTTCAGGGTTCCGGGTCCATAAACTGTATTCACTTTGTAAGGCGGTGATTGGATGTACTGAATGTGCCCGGCGCAACGTGTCCTCATTTACTTCGCTTAAGCCAATCCCTTTTATCTTTCCTTCTTTAACTAATTCTGCCATTGCCCCAACGGTTTCTTCAATGCTTGTATCCGGATCTTTTCTATGCAGATAATAAACATCAATAACATCAGTGCCTAATCTTTTTAAACTTCCTTCGCAGGAACTTTTTACATATTCAGGCGTGCCGTTTACACCTCTTACACCCGGGTTATTTATATCTCTTACAATTCCAAACTTAGTTGCAAGCGTAATATTTTTTCTAAAACCTTTTATTGCTTTACCCACCAATTCTTCGTTGATGTAAGGACCATACATATCTGCCGTGTCAAAAAAAGTGATACCAAGTTCAAAAGCACGATGAATCGTTTGTATTGATTCATCATCATTTCGGTTGCCGTAAAATTCACTCATACCCATACAGCCTAATCCTAATTGGGAAGCTGTAAGCCCTTCACTGCCTAACGGTTTTATTTTCATGAAAAGAAATTATGATAAAAAAAGCAAAAATTTTATTCGTATTTGAAGATTACATTTAGTAAACAATACACATGCCAGTAACCTTATGTATAATTTAAGCAGATAAGATTATTAAATTTAATTATGAAAGGTTCACGCAAGGTGAAAGCGTGCAGGGCAAACAGGTCATTCCAAAACCTGTTTCCAACATAGAGATAATATAGCAGAGGGTAAGAAAGTAAAAATAATTAATGGGAGGCAGGTTCTCCTACTTCTTCTGATGGAACTACATCTTTTGTTTCTTCATCACCAGCGGGCGGCGTGATATTTTTTGTGGTAAGCTGAAACTTGGTGTTCAGGCTTATTTCATACATCTTATCTTTAATAATCTTTTTGGTATTATCATCTTCCAAAAGCACTGCAGCAAGGTTCATTGCCAGTGGAGACCCGCTGATAACATTGCTTACCCGTCCGTTAGTGAGCTGAATAGTAAACTTATAACCTGCTTTTCTGCCTGTACCGGCTCTTTCAAAATCAACACGGTTTAATGTTAATACCTGATCTTCAGCAGCCGATTTTTTTAAATGGATGTTGATAAAAGGCAAATATTTTTTCCAGATGTGATTATACATAACTATTATAAATAGGTTGATGTTAATTAGGGCAGGCTTTGTAAAGATGAGATTTTTAAGGCATACAGACAATTATTCTTTATAAGATTGGCATAGTATTGTATGCTTTTATTGTAAAAAATGTATATGCAGGGCACAGATAAAAATACCTCACAACAAAATAACAGTAAACGTAAACAGGAGTCCCCAAAGGATGCAGAAAGTTTATATAGAGCACATACTCAGGCAGAAAAGGCTATAAAAAAAGACCCTGACTGTGGATAAATAGACTTATTCCGGTGCAGGTATTAAGGAGAGAGAAATTGCGAGGTTTGAAGGCGGAAAATAAGAAATCTATCTATTAATATATTTTCAATTATTACTATTTTTTTTTGAAAAACAAATACCTTAAATACACACTCAAAGGGGTCGTTATCCTGTTAAGTATTCTTGTTATTTTATATGTTGGTGTAGTTAGCTATATGTCGGTAAACAAACAAAAAATAATAAAACAGGTTACAGATGAGATCGGCAAAAAACTTAGCGGTAAAGTATCTATAGGCAATGTGGAATTAAGTTTTTTCAGTCATTTCCCCAAGGTATCGGTAGCGCTTCATAATGTAATGATAACTGATACCATGTATGCCCATCATCATCACCCTTTTTTTAGCGGTGAAGATGTGTTTGTGAATGTGAGTGTAGTTAACATGATAACCAAAAAATCTTTTATAAATGGTTTTAGAATTGATAAAGGAAGTTTTTATTTATATACAGATACAGGCGGTTATACAAACAAATATCTTTTTAATCCTAAAAACAATCCGGCTAAAGGAGCGGTAAATAATAATGAAAGAAATGAATTAAAAAATATTGTTCTTAATAATGTAAGAATAACGGATGATGATAAACAAAAAAATAAACTGTTTGATATCCAGGTAAACAATCTTGATCTTGATCTTGAGGACAGGGATTCAACGGTTTTTTTGTTTTCGGCAAATGCCAATATGCTTATACATAACCTCGCTTTTAATTTGCCCAGAGGAAGTTTTATAAAAGAAAAAAAAATCATCGGAAATTTTGATTTGAGGTATGATAAAAAATTAAAACAAATTCAATTAGACAGTATTGATATAGCTATTGCAGATCATCTCTTTAATATTACTGCAAGGTTTGATATGGCTGGCGATAACAGGCAGTTTAGTTTAAAAATAAATACAAAAGATATTTATTACGCTTTTGCAAGATCGTTATTAACCCATAAAATTGATAGTGCATTATCTATTGGTGATGTAGAAAAACCACTTACAATAAATGCAAATTTAAGTGGTCCGCTAAAAGGCGGAGACCCATTTATATTTGTAAATTTTTCAACCAGTGACACGCATCTAAAAACTCCATTTGTTGATTTTGATAATGCAACCTTTAAAGGATATTTTACTAACGAGGTAGTTGCAGGTCTGCCCAGGCAGGATCCCAATTCAGAAATTGTGCTTACAAATTTTTCCGCAACCTGGCAGGACCTTCCTGTTACTTCTGATAAAATTGAGGTATTTAATTTAGTAGTTCCTGTGTTAAGCTGCGATCTTCAATCACACTTTCCACTCACAACATTAAACGATATTATCGGCAGCACTTCAATACAGTTACAATCCGGCGATGGTTCGGCAAGCATAACCTACAAAGGGCCTGTTACAAAAAACAACAATACCAATTCCTTTATCAACGGATTTGTTTCAATTAAAAATGGCGCTGTTTTATATGCACCAAGAGATGTTGAATTAAAAAATGTAAATGGAAAAATTGTATTTAAAAATTCAGATGTATTTGTAGAGAACCTGCAGTGTACAGCACTAAATAATAAAATAGTAATGGATGGAAAAGCCCTAAACCTGCTTACCCTGATTGATGCAGAACCAAACAAAGTAAACATTGACTGGAATATTTTTTCTCCCTCATTAAACCTGGGCGCTTTTACTTTCTTATTAAAATCAAGAAAAAAAGTTGTAGCTGTTTCCAACTCAAAAAGAAAACTGGTGAAAATGGCAGATAAAATTGACAAGGTGCTGGACCAGGGGAGCGTGGTAGTTACTTTAAAAGCCAACCATCTTATTTATAAAAAATTTCAAGCCACTAATGCTTTAGCCAACATTACTTTATTGCAGAACCTTTACCTGATAAATAATGTAAGCATGGACCAGGCAGGTGGCAGAATGGAAATAAAAGGCTCGCTGATTGCACAAAACGCAAATATGCATCATGCCAAAATAAATGTGTTACTCGATAATGTTGATGTAAGTAAAACGCTGGAAGCATTTAATAATTTTGGACAGGATGGTATAACATCAGAGGTGATTGCCGGCAAGCTTACTGCAAAAATTGATGCTTCGCTGGATGTAAACGAAGAGGGTAAAGCCGACCCTGGCAGCCTTGAAAGCATTGTTGATTTCTCTTTAAAAGATGGGGTACTTAATAATTTTGAGCCGGTAAAAAAATTGCAGAATTTTTTATTTAAGAACAGGGATTTTGAGAACATTCGCTTTGCAGAATTGAAAGACAGGTTTGAAATAAAGAATGGAGACGTAAAGATCAACCGCATGGAAATCCAGTCCAGCATTATGTCGATGTTTGTAGAAGGCGTGTATAATAAAAAAGGAACGACTGACATAAGCATTCAGGTTCCGTTAAGCAACATTCATAAACGTGGCGCAGATTTTAACCCTGAAAATATTGGCACCGATAAAAAAGGAGGTAACAGCATTCATCTTCGTGGCCGCCCGGGTCCTGATGGTAATATAAAATTTAAACTCGACTTGTTTAATAAATTTAAAAAAGAGAAAGAGAAAGTAGATAGCCTAAAACAATAGCTATTCTACCGTTTTTTATAGTGAAGAGAAATGTTTTGGTGAGTAATTTAGCCCGGATAAAATCAAATCAAGAAAGTATCAATCCCGGTACAAAAAAGTACGGATCAATAGAAAATTCTCTTTCAATTATTGGTGAAGATTCGCTAAGCTCTATCTCAAGAAATGATTGGCAGTGGCGTATATGCCAAAGAAAAAGTTTTTTACCATCGGTTGCTTTTTCAACAATCTCTGGAAGCATTTCATCCAATAAGCCATTCCAGCAGGCGTTTTCCAGTTGGTCACTGCCGGATAATTTATTTTTATCCTCAACATTTTTTTCAGCCCATTCCCGTGCAGAGAATTTAGTGCCTGTCATAAGAAGTATTTCCTGTTGTATAGCTATCGTTTTCATAACAAAAGTTTTATTGTTTTTTAAAACCCTCATATATAAGATGGCATTTCAGCCACATTTGTACATTTCAATTATCGAAAATTGTGTTAAGACTTTTATATTTACAGACATATAATCTTCCATGAAAAAATATATCTTAAAAATCCTGCTTACTCTTTTTGTAAGTGTATGCATTACTTCACTTCATGCACAGTATTACCCTGATACTGATTGGCAAATAAAAACGCCGGCGGAATTAAAAATGAGCAGCAGGTGGCTCGACAGCGCTATCAGCTTTGCTATGCATAATGAGAATAAGGTTGACCGAGACCTGCGTATCGCAGATATGAAAGCGTATGCCAACGAGCCTTTTTATAAAATAGTGGGCCCTGTAAAACAGCGTGGAGGGCCAGCCGGTATTATAATTAAGAATGGATATATTGTAGGGCAATGGGGTGATATAAAAAGAGTGGATATGGATTTTAGCGCCACAAAAAGTTATCTCTCCACAGTGGCAGGGCTTGCAGTAGATGCTAAATTGATAAAGAATATAAATGATAAAGTGAATGAATATGTAGAAGAAACATTTGATGGGGAACACAATTCAAAAATTACATGGGATCATTTATTAACGCAAAGCTCTGACTGGTATGGAAACCTTTTTGGAATTTATGATTGGGCAGACCGTCCCGATAAAAATGGTAAACTTGATGACTGGCGGAACAGAAAATTATTTGAGCCGGGAGAACATTTTAAATACAATGATGTTCGTGTAAATTTATTGGCTTACTCATTATTGCAGGTTTGGAGAAAGCCACTCCCTGTTGTGCTAAAAGAAAAAATAATGGATCCCATCGGCGCATCAACCACGTGGCGCTGGTATGGCTACGATAATTCTTTTGTAAACATTGATGGAGTGATGATGCAATCTGTTAGCGGTGGCGGACATTTTGGTGGCGGTCTATTTATAAATACGATTGACCAGGCAAGGTTCGGACTTTTATTTTTGAGAAAAGGCAAATGGAAAGATAAACAACTCGTTTCTGAAAAATGGATTGATGCAGCACGCCAGTCATCGCATGCCAACAAAAGTTATGGATATATGTGGTGGCTAAACGCTGAGAATAAGTTTCCCGATATTCCTTCAAGTGTTTATTATGCCGAAGGATTTGGTGGTAATTTTATCATAATTGATAACGAACACGATCTCGTAGTAGTGGCACGATGGCTGGATTCTGACAAACCGGGAGAACTTCTTAATTTAATAATAAAGGCGGTGGAGAATAAATAAACGCAAGTGTTCAAATGGTGTGCTAACTCCCATTATACCAGCGCTTCCCATAAAACTTCAACAGGATGTAATGCTTTACGGCCAGTACCATCTTTTACCTGGTGGCGACAACTGGTGCCTGGTGCAGCGATAATAATATTTTCAGATTGACTGCGAACAGCAGGAAATAAAACCAACTCCCCGATCTTCATTGATAATTCGTAATGTTCTTTTTCATAACCGAACGAACCAGCCATACCACAGCAGCCTGAAGGAATTACATCAACGCTATAATTTTCGGGCAGCGATAACATTTTTACTGAAGGAGCAACAGAGGACAATGCTTTTTGCTGGCAATGCCCGTGCAGTTTAATATTTCTTTTTTCCTGTGTGAAGATCTCTTTAATGACATTTCCTTTTTCAATCTCTGCAGCAATAAATTCTTCAATGGTAAAAACATTTGCAGCTAATTTTTTTGCAGCCTCTAATTTATCATCATCTGCAAGATCAATGTACTCATCACGGAATGTAAGAATCGCTGAAGGCTCAATTCCTATCAATGGAGTATCAGCATTTATCAACGGACTTAGCAAAGCAATATTTTTATTGGCGATCTTTTTTGCCTTTCGTAAAAATCCTTTGGAAAGCCAGGCACGTCCGCTTTCTTCGTGCTTTGGTATAATTACTTCAAAGCCCAATTTCTCTAAAAGCAATATGGCCTTTATCCCAATTTCAGTATCGTTGTAATTGGTGAACTCATCACAAAACAAATACACTTTATGAGTTGGCGTTTTCAATTTGCTTTTAGTTTTATGTTCTTTGCACCATCTTTTCAATGTTATTTTATACAGCGTGGGCATGGAACGTTTTACAGCAAAACCCGAAGATCTTTTTATCATGCTGCTGATGCCGGGTGCAGTCATCATAAAATTGTATATGCCGGGAAGTATTGAACCGAGTTTTGCAGAACGGGTAAAATTTGCAATTAGCTTTGATCGAAACGGAACTCCATTTGCATCATAATAGTGTTGTAAAAATTCCGCTTTCAATTTTGCAACATCAACATTTGAAGGACATTCAGATTTACATCCTTTACAACTAAGACAAAGATCCATAACATCCAGAATTTCTTCATGGTCAAAGCGATTCATCTTTTGTGAGTTGGTTAAAAACTCACGCAAAATATTAGCCCTTGCCCTTGTTGTATCTTTCTCATTTCGGGTACCCATGAATGAAGGACACATCGTTCCCCCTGATAATTCTGTTTTACGGCAATCGCCTGAACCATTGCACTGCTCCGCATGTTGCAGAATATCCTGGTTGTGAAAACGAAAAACAGTTTTAAATGGTGGTGTTTGCTGCCCCGGAGTGTACCGCAGCATAGTATTCATTGAGGGCGTATCAACAATTTTATTCGGGTTAAAAATATTTGCAGGGTCCCACGTACTTTTAATCTCTCTTAGAAGTTGGTAATTCTTTTCTCCCACCATTTGTTTAATAAATTCTCCCCGCAATCTTCCATCGCCGTGTTCACCGCTTAACGATCCATTGTATTTTTTTACAAGTGTAGCAATCTCTTCTGCAATGGTGCGAAATAATTTATTGCCTTCTTCTGTTTTTAAATTAATGATGGGGCGTAAATGAATTTCACCTGAACCTGCATGCGCATAATGCACGGAATACAAATTGTGTTTTTTAAGAATTTCATTAAAGTCGCGGATATAAGCGGGAAGGTCATGTACATCAACAGCCGTGTCTTCAATCACAGGAACAGCTTTGCTGTCGCCGGGCAAATTACTTAATAGTCCAAGACCGGCTTTACGTAGTGTCCATATTTTTTTTGAGTCCTCACCAAACAACAACGGAAAATGATAACCCAATCCTGCAGCACGCATGTCAGCTTCTACCTGTTTGGTAATTTCAAAAATTTCTTCACGGTTTATTCTTGCAAATTCAATAACGAGAATAGCCCCCGGATCGCCTTGTACAAAAAAACGATTTTTACTTTGTTCAATATTGTTTTTTGTGCATTCAAGAATATAATGATCTATCAATTCGCTGGCACTGGGCCTGTATTGCAGGGCAATAATATTTGCACGCAATGCTTCATCAATACTATTAAAATGTACACACAGCAAACCAATTTCTTTAGG
The DNA here is from genome assembly GCA_025353485.1 of Chitinophagales bacterium. Classification (GTDB taxonomy): domain Bacteria; phylum Bacteroidota; class Bacteroidia; order Chitinophagales; family Chitinophagaceae; genus Ginsengibacter. Next base: position 39,181 of record JANXQO010000014.1, on the reverse strand, counting down.
CGGGAGAGGAACAACATTCAATTTTATTTCTATTATAAATGCAAGTGTTCCTTCTGAACCCGCAATGAGTTTACAAAAATCAAAATCAGGGCCACCGGCAGTAAATGGAGATGCATCAAGCAACACATCAACTGCATATCCTGTATTTCGCCGCTCTACTGTCTTCTTTGGAAATTCTTTTCTTATCTCTACCTGGGTTTCATAATTGCTTAAAAGCCTGCGAACTGTTTTATAAATGTTCGCTTCAAGACCTTCGCCTTCACATTTGTTGTGAAAATCTTCAATGCCTAAACTTTTAAATGTCGCTTCGCTGCCATCGCTAAGCAACGTTTTTACTTCCAGTAAATGTTCACGGGTGCTGCGGTACACAACAGAATTGGAGCCGCAGGAATTATTGCCTACCATCCCGCCCATCATGGCACGGTTAGCAGTAGATGTTTCGGGACCAAAAAATAATCCATCAGGTTTTAAAAACATATTCAGTTCGTCCCGGATAACACCGGGTTGCACTCGTACCCATCCTTCTTCTTTATTCAGTTCAATTATTTTTGTAAAATATTTGGAAACATCCACGATAATTCCGTCGCCTACAACCTGCCCTGCAAGAGATGTTCCGGCAGTTCTTGGTATAAGAGAAGTTTTTTGTGTGTGTGCAAAAGCAATCAGTTTTTTAATATCATCAACTGATTTTGGAACAACAACAGCCAGTGGCATTTCGCGGTATGCCGATGCATCGGTAGCATATAAAATACGCATCGTTAGATCGTCGTACAGTTCACCTTCCAGGTCATTCGCTAATTGCTGCAACTTAAAATTCATTGCCAGGTTTTTCTGTTCCATAGATGCTTACAAAAATAGACTGTTTGTAGTAGTAGAAGAAAATGAAGAATAAGTAACCTGCAAGCTTATTTGCTACCCTTTGTTTGAAAACTGTATCTTAGAAACCAATTTTTTAGAAAATAGCTCATGACCCAAAAACAATTAGAAGTTTATCTCTGGGGAGCAGCCAACATTCTCAGAGGAATGATTGATGCTGCCGACTTTAAACAATACATTTTTCCGTTGCTGTTTTTCAAACGCATCTCTGATGTGTGGGACGAAGAATACCAGCTTGCTTTTGACGAATCAAAAGGCGACATGACTTATGCTGAGTTCAGAGAGAACCATTGGTTTGATATTCCTTCGGGTTGCCATTGGAAAAATATCCGCAACAAAAATTTGAATGTGGGTGATGCTTTGCAAAAAGCATTACGCAACATTGAGAACGCCAATTTTGAACAACTGCATGATGTGTTTGGCGATGCCCAATGGACAAACAAAAAGCGAATGAGCGATGAAAAAATGCTTGACCTGATTGAGCATTTTTCTAAAATGGATTTGAGTTTGAAAAGTGTGCCTCACGACATTATGGGTGAGGGCTACGAATACCTGATTAAAAAATTTGCTGACGATAGCGGACACACCGCTGCCGAGTTCTACACCAACAGAACCGTTGTAAAACTGATGACCATGATTAGCGACCCACAGCCAAACGACAGTGTGTATGACCCCACTTGCGGAAGCGGTGGAATTTTATTGAACAGTGCTTTGCACCTGAAAGAACAAAAGAAAGAATACAGAACGCTGAAACTTTACGGACAGGAATTAAATCTCATCACTTCTGCGATTGCACGGATGAATATGTATATGCACAATGTGGACGAGTTTCAGATTGTGCAAGGCGACACATTAGACAGCCCACAACTTTTGGAAAACGATGAGCTGCGAAAGTTTGATGTGATAATGGCAAACCCACCTTACAGTGTGAAGCGATGGAACCAGGATAAATGGATGAATGATGCTTATGGCAGAAATATTTGGGGAACACCGCCACAAGGTTGTGCTGATTATGCTTTTCAGCAGCATATCATAAAAAGTTTAAAACCCGACACAGGAAGATGTGTGGTGTTGTGGCCCCACGGAGTTTTGTTTCGTGATGCTGAAAGCGGCATCAGAAAAAAAATGATTGAGGCAGATATGGTGGATGCAGTTATTGGTTTAGGTAAAAATCTTTTTTACAACAGTAGCATGGAAAGTTGCTTGCTTGTTTGCCGAATGAAAAAACCAAAAGAGAGGAAAGGGAAAATTATTTTTATTAATGCAGTTGATGAAGTAAGATTAGAAAGAAGCAATGCATGGCTTGAACCTCAACACATAAAAAAAATTGCTGACGCTTATTGGAGGTTTAAAGATGTGGATGGGTTTGCAAAAGTTGTTAGCAAAGAAGATGTGTTGAACAACAATGGAAATTTGAGTTTGCAATTGTATGTGAAGCAAGTGGCAATTGAGAATGACCATGATACACAAGATTTAATTTCTGAAATAAAAAGTGGACAAAAACAAATCAATACTTCATTGGAAAATCTATTCTCTCACTTAAAAAATATTGGAATTGAAATATGAAGTTGAGAAAAAACACATGGAAAAAAATAAGACTGGGTGAATTAACCAATCTTATTACTGATGGTAAGCATGGAGATTGTGTTAATGAAGCAAATTCAGGATATTACTTTTTAAGTGCGAAAGATATTCTTAACAAGAAACTTGTTTATGATAATGCAAGACAAATAACCAGAAAGGATTTTGAAGAAACTCATAGAAGAACAAATCTTGAGCCTGGGGATGTTCTTATTACTAATGCTGGAACAATTGGGAGAATTGCAATAGCCGAGGAGGATGACAAAACCATTAGAACAACATTTCAAAAAAGCGTTGCAGTAATAAAAACTAAAAAGGAAAAATTAGATAATCATTATTGTAGTTTTCAATTAGAAGCAGACATAAATAAATTGATGAGTGTTTCTTCTGGCACAGCACAGAAAAATTTACTGCTTGGGGATTTAAGAAAACATGAAATCCCTCTCCCTTCCCTTCCCGAACAAACCCAAATAGCTGAATTATTTCAAAGCATAGAAACCGCCATTGAACAAGCCGAACAGCAGGAGAAGAATTTATTGAAGTTGAAAAATCAATTGTTGAGGGAATTGACAGGAGAGAAAATGCAATTCGGAAATTCATTGAAGGAAAATGATTTTGAGAAGGTAAAGTTTGAGCAAATTGCTTTCAGTATTTCTGAAAGAGTTGAGCCAAAGAAAACAGCACTTACAACTTATGTGGGCTTAGAACATTTAGATGCCGACAATTTAAAGATTGAAAGAACAGGAACACCCAATGATGTTATAGGAACAAAACTGAAAATCTTCAAAGGCGACATCATCTTTGGCAAACGCAGAGCATACTTGCGTAAGGTTGCTGTTTCACACTTTGACGGAATTGCATCTGCGCACAGCATGATTTTAAGAGCCAACGAAAAACGAGTTGAGAAAAGTTTTCTTCCGCACTTTTTGCAATCAGATGTTTTCATGCAAAGAGCAGTTCAAATTTCAGAAGGTTCTCTTTCTCCAACCATCAAATGGAAAACTTTAGCAGCACAGGAATTTGTTTTACCAAAAAAAGAAAAACAAAAACAATTGAGTGAAGTGTTTGAGCAATTTGATAAAACAAGAGATGAAATCAAAACCCAAATACAAACCTTAAAAAACCTGAAACAGAAATTGCTGAATGAGATATTAGGATGAAAAATCATTTTCCTGATGTCGGGAAAATTATAACAGAAAAACGAAATTTATTTATGGCGAATTCGCCACAATTAAAAATAATACATGGCAAAAAATAAAATTATAAATGTTCAGGGAGCTGAAATTTCTATCGTTTCACAGCAAAATGACGATTTCATTTCATTAACCGACATGGCAAAAAGCCAAATGCAGGAAGCTATCATTATCAAATGGCTCAGTTTGAAAAGCACTATTGAATACCTTGGTGAATGGGAGGCATTGTATAACCCGGGTTTTAATTATACCGAATTCGGTATAATTAGAAATGAGGCAGGCAGTAACAACTTTGTTCTATCGGTAAAACAATGGATTGAACATACAGGGGCAATAGGATTAACTGCAAAAGCAGGCAGGTATGGCGGTACTTATGGACACAAGGATATTGCATTTCATTTCGGAATGTGGATTAGTCCAAAGTTTCAACTGCTTCTTGTAAAAGAATACCAGCGGTTAAAGGCAGATGAGAACGACCGCCTGAAATTAGAATGGAACCTTCAACGCACTTTAGCAAAAGTGAATTATCACATCCACACCGATGCCATCAAAGAAAAACTAATTCCTCCTGCACTTTCAAAAGAGAAAATAAATTTTGTGTATGCCGATGAAGCAGATATGTTGAATGTGGCACTGTTTGGAATGACAGCCAAACAATGGAGAGATGCAAACCCAAAAGCAGAAGGCAACATTCGTGATGCTGCCGGCATTGAACAATTGGTAGTGCTGAGTAATATGGAAAGCATCAATGCCGTGTTGATTCATCAGGGTTTAAAACAAAGTGAAAGATTAGAGCAGTTAAATAAAATTGCAATCACTCAAATGAAATCGTTGGTAGAAAATAAACAAATTACCAAGCTCAAAAAATAAATGTCATTCAACGAACAAAATAGTGTAGAACATTTTATGATTCACCCCTATCCTTAAAAAACCTGAAGCAAAAACTACTGAATGAGATATTGGGGTAAATATCTAAACTTGTGAAATAAAAGAAATGCCAATTGAAATAAAGAAAATAGTTGTGTTCCGAATTATTCCGATTCAAAATCTGGAACATAATCTTCGTGGCGGTTTGCATTGCAAAAATGCTGGCAAAGCCGATAAAGGTTTTGTTTCTATTGGCAGCAAAGAAATAATTTCGGAAAGAGACAACCGAAAAGTAAAGTGCTATCCCGATACGGTGGTGAATGATTATGTTCCGTTTTATTTTTCAATCCGCACTCCAATGCTTTACAATATTAAAACAGGGCATGGCGTTCCGCCATTTCCACAGAGAGACATTATTTACCTTTGTTGTAAGTTACATGAGTTAGCCACCGATGATTTTCAATGGTGCTTTACAGATGGCAATGCAGCAAAAAAGATAACAAGATATTCCACCGACCTGGCTCATATTAAACTCTTGGATTGGCGTTCTATTAATACAGAAGATTGCCGTGATGAAAATGCTGATGGTGACGAAGACCGTATCAGAAAAAAACATTCGGAGTTTTTAGTAAAAGACCATGTGCCCGTTGATTACATAAAGGCGATTGTGGTATTGAATGAAGCAAAAGAAAAAGAGGTGAACGCCATTCTGAAAAAATTAAAATTGACTATTGAAGTAAAAATAAATCCAAACAATAAATATTATTTCTGATGAACTACATAACAGGAAACTTGCTTGAAGCCGACACACAAGCGTTGGTAAACACGGTGAACACCGTTGGAGTAATGGGAAAAGGAATTGCCTTGCAATTCAAAGAACGGTTCCCAATGAACTTTAAAATTTATGCTGATGCCTGCAAGAAAGGCGAAATACAAGTGGGCAAAATGTTAGTGGTAAGAGTGAATACTTTGATCGGTGAAAAAATCATTATCAACTTTCCTACTAAAACAGAGTGGTTTAAAAAATCGCAATACAGTTACATTGAAGATGGAATGAAAGATTTAGCAAGAGTGATTTCAGCATATAAAATCACAAGCATTGCCATTCCGCCTTTGGGTTGCGGCAATGGTGGTTTGAAATGGGATAAAGTAAAATCAATCATGGAAAAATATCTTTCACCGCTTAGTAACATCAGCATTAAAGTTTACGAACCAAATGAAGCAGTGAAAGAAATCTTACAGAAGGAAGAAGTGAGAAAAGAAGTTGGATTAACTGCTGCAAGAGCCATGTTGCTGAGTGCACTTTTCCGGTATGAAAAATTGGGAGAAGTGGCATCCGTTTTTGCCGCCAACAAACTTGCATACTTCTTACAGAAAAGCGGAGAGCCATTGCGATTGCAATTTGTGCCTTACCGATATGGACCGTATGCACAGGCAGTAGAAAAAGTATTGTATGCACTTAATGGAAAATATCTGAAAGGAATGGAGCAGATGAATGCAAGAGCATTTGAACCATTGCAACTGAATTACGAAAGGTTCAATGAAATTGAAACATTCGTTAAAACAAATCTCAGCTCCGAACAAAAACAGCGGTTGGATAATTTGTTTAAAGTGATTCAGGGATTTGAAACAACACTTTCATTAGAGATACTTTCATCCACTCATTTTTTGTTGAGTGAAAATCCAAAGGCAACGGAAGATGAACTGTTTGAAAAAATTCAGGACTGGAATGAGAGAAAGAAAAATCTGATTGCGAAAGAGTATATCAATATTGCAGTTAATCATCTTAACAATTACGGAAGTCAACTTCACATTGCCTGAAATTTTCAATGTCATTCAACGAACTAAATTCCGTAGAACACTTCATCATTCACAAACTCACAGGTGTGAACCTGAACAATGTGCAAAACGGTGTGGTAGCCGAAGATGCAGTTGACTATGGCGATTCAGTAAAATGGAAATATGTTCAGAGTGAATTGTTGCAACGCAACATTGATGATGTGTTGCTGGAAAAAGAATTATCGGAAGCACTTTGTAGATTGAATCCTGAAATTGCAGCACAACCCGAAAGAGCCGAGGAAGTAATTCATAAACTTCGTGCAATTCTTATCACGGTAAATAATGTTGGTTTGGTGAGAGCCAACGAAGAATTTTCAAAATGGTTAAGAGGAGAAATTTCTTTGCCTTTCGGCAAAGGCGAACACCACATTCCAATTCGTTTGATTGATTTTGAAAACTTAAAGAACAACACTTTTATTCTTACCAATCAATTAAATATTCGTGCAAGAGAAACTAAAATTCCCGACACGGTTTTTTATGTAAACGGAATTCCTTTGGTAGTTGGTGAAGCAAAAACTCCTGTGCGACCTTCGGTAAGTTGGTTTGACGGAGCACACGACATTCATGTTACTTATGAAAATTCTGTTCCTCAATTATTCGTTCCGAATATTTTTTCATTCGCAACAGAAGGCAAAGAACTTTTCATTGGAGCAGTGCGAACACCTTTAGAGTTTTGGACACCGTGGCGATTAGAAGATGATAAAGACAAGTTAGAACATTACGCAGGATTGCAAGATGTTTCAAAACAATTGACTCATCTTTTAAAACCTTCTACACTGCTTGACATCTTGCAGTATTACACCGTGTATGCAACAAGCAATCAGAAAAAGAAAATAAAAATTGTTTGTCGCTACCAACAATACGAAGGAGCAAACATGATTGTGCAACGAGTGAAGGAAGGCGAAATAAAGAAAGGATTGATTTGGCATTTTCAGGGTTCAGGAAAATCTTTACTGATGTTGTTTGCAGCACAGAAACTTCGCAAGCAGGAAACGCTTGGAAATCCAACTGTGTTGATTGTAGTTGACAGAATTGATTTGGACACACAAATTACAGCCACTTTCAACACCGCAGAAGTTGCAAACATGGTTACAACTGACAACATCAAAGAACTTCACAGTTTGTTGGAACAGGATGCACGGAAAATAATCATCACCATGATTCACAAGTTCAAAGAATCATATCCCGACATGAATAAACGGGACAATATTATTGTGATGGTGGATGAAGCACACAGAACGCAAGAAGGAGATTTAGGAAGGAAGATGCGTAACGCTTTACCAAACGCTTTTCTATTTGGTTTGACAGGAACACCAATCAACAAAGCAGATAAAAATACTTTTTGGGCTTTCGGTGCAGAGCAGGACACTGCCGGTTACATGAGCCGATATACTTTTCAGGAAAGTATCAGAGACAATGCAACATTACCCTTGCACTTTGAACCACGATTGCCGAACTATCATATTCGTAAAGAAGATTTGGACATTGCGTTTAAAGAACTCACAAATGATTTGAGTGAAGAAGACAGAAACACCTTAAGCCAAAAGGCAACTAACATGAATGTGTTTTTGAAATCGCCTGAACGAGTGAATGCAATCGTAAAAGATATTACAGAGCATTACACCAAGCATGTGGAACCCGAAGGATTGAAAGCAATGATTGTAACGCCTGACCGCTTTGCTTGCATTCAATACAAAGAGCAATTAGATAAATGGTTTCCAACAGAAGCAAGTGAAGTTGTTATCAGCACTTCTGCCAGTGATGAATTTGAATTTAAGCAGCGTTGGGGAATGGACAAAGACAAACAAGAAAAAGTTGTAGAGAAATTCAACGACACTGATTCTTCTTTGAAATTTTTAATCGTTACAGCCAAACTTCTCACTGGTTTTGATTCAGCGATTTTGCAAACAATGTATTTGGATAAGTCGCTTAAAGACCACACACTTTTACAAGCGATATGCAGAACCAACCGTTTGTTTCCGAATAAAACTTTCGGAAGAATAGTTGACTATTTCGGAGTGTTTGACAACACAGCAAAAGCATTGGCATTTGATGAAGAAACTATCAAAGCAGTAATAACAAACTTGCAGGAGTTGAGAGATAAACTTCCCGAAGTAATTCAGAAATGTTTGGCTCACTTCTTCAATGTGGATAGAAGCATTGCAGGATTTGAAGGATTGCAAGCAGCACAGGATTGCATCAACACCAATGAAAAACGAGATGCGTTTGCAAAAGATTTTAGTTCGCTTTCAAAATTGTGGGAAGCACTTTCACCCGATGAAGTGTTGAACCAATTTCAGAAAGATTACAAATGGCTTTCGCAAGTTTACACTTCTGTGAAACCAACTTCAACAGACAATGGAAGATTGTTGTGGCATGCGTTGGGAGCACAAACTACAAAACTCATTCACGACCACATTGTAGTTTCAGGCATTGCAACCGACATGGAAGAAATGATTTTGAATGCAGAGGTGATTGATGATTTGATGAACAAGAAAGACCCGAAGCAAGCACAGAAACTTCTGAAAATTTTGGTGAGCAGATTGAATCAGCACAAAGGAATTTTGAAGTTCAAAGAATTAAGTGAAAGATTGGAAGCAGTGAGAGACAAAGCGGAGAAAGGTTTGATAAATTCAATTGACTTCATCAAAGAACTTTGTCAGATAGCGAAAGAAACTTTGCAAGCGGAAAAAGAAAATGAAACGAAAGACGAACAGAAAAATGCAAAGGCAGCACTTACAGAATTATTCCAGTCATTAAAAACTGAAACCACACCAATCATTGTTGAGAGAATTGTAAACGACATTGATGAAATAGTTCGGATAGTTCGCTTTGACGGATGGCAAAATTCAACCACAGGAGAAAAGGAAGTGAGAAAAGAATTGCGTAAAATTCTTTGGGTGAAATATCCGATTAAGGATGAAGAACTTTTTAATAAGGCGTACTCATACATAAGAGAATACTATTAGTGATTCTTAACCTTTCCCTATTCTTAGTCTATTTTCAGATTTAATGTTGAGTTCCCCATCGCCTTCTCAATCAACCTAAAATTTTCTTCTTCAAAACATACAAATAAAATTCATCATCTTTCCTAATTTTATCCTATGAACTTATCATCTTTTAAAGAAAGTTTATCAACCAACGAACCGCCGCAAACCGCATCTATATATTTACAAGCCTTATGGTACGATGCAAAAGGAGAATGGGAGAAAGCACATATATTAATACAGAATGTTGAAGATAAAAACGCATCATGGATACATGCATATCTCCATCGCAAAGAAGGGGATAACGGCAATGCTGATTATTGGTATAGACGGGCAGGTGCACAAAGGTCTTCTGTTTCTTTAGAGGAAGAGTGGGAACAAATAGTAACTGCCTTGCTTTGACCTTTTTGTATATTCAATTATTAAAACAAACCATTATGAGACTTGTTATATTGATAGCTATTCTACTTTTTGTAAACGCAAACGTAAATGCCCAAAGCACAAATAAAGAGTATGATTCTGTTCTTGCAAAAAAATTAAATGCAGATGCTTATGGCATGAAGAAATATTATCTCGTATTGCTTAAAACGGGCACAGCCAACATTACTGATAAAGCAAAGCTTGACAGCATTTTTACCGGGCATATGAAAAATATTCAATGGCTGGCTTCACAAAATAAACTGGTTGTTGCAGGTCCGCTTGGTAAAAATGATAATAACTATGAAGGGATTTTTATATTGAATACAGAAAGTAAGAAAGAAGCAGAAAAAATGCTTGAGACTGATACTGCTCTGCATTCAAAAGTATTAACTGCAGAATATTATCTATGGTACGGAAGTGCAGCTCTGCAGGAAACATCAGGTATACATAAGAAAATTGAAAAGGAACATTTTTAAATCTTACATTCTGCAATACAAAATGCCCTCCGGCATAGAGGGCATTATTATTTAAAAGATAATTTATTTATCTATTGCTGTGTCTTACCTGGCCATTAGGTAATGTAACGGTACCATTAGGCGAAATAATTGTTCCATCAGGAAGCCTTTTCTCCCCTGGCTGTTCAACCCGTTGTTCATTGCGGGGTTGTTCTCTTGGGGTTTCCCGTCTAACATAATTTTCTCTATACTCTCTTCTGTCATCTCTGTCATTATCTCTTCTATAATTACGATTTTGATAAACAGGTTGGGTATACACAGGCGTACTGTATACCGGAACATCATAATATCTTCCGGTATTGTAATCATATACCCGCTTAGTGCTATAGCGGTTATCATACGGATAATAGTTTGGATCGTATTGATAATTGGGATTGTTATATACCCTTTGCTGCGGATAATAAACTTCACCAGGCTGTGTAACGCTGCAGCTTGCAAGGCCTATGCTAATTATAAATGCTGCTAATATGAGTGCTTTCATTTTTGTGTGATTTTATATATATATAATAGACAAAATCCGTGCAGAAAAGTTTAAGAGAATCAGTTAAAATTATTAGTTTAACTTTCTTTTAAGTCTAAGAATATAACAGAGGGAAAGGGATGATTTTAAATACAAAATAAGTATTACCAAATTAAAACATCAAAGAGATTTTGTATAATACTGATTGCGGAGGGTCTCAAACTTATTTCTTAATTCAACAGAAAGAAGATCTATAGTATTTCCATTAAATGAAGGGATGAACTTTGTACGGGTAGGATTAACGAACCTGATATTGCCATCCCATTTATCTTTAAATCTTTGTGGTGCAGCCTCAGCCAATTTTGAAAATTGTTCTGTAAATTTTTGCTGCTGATCTATTTCTATATTCATAATGGATTTAAAAAAAAATAATAGGTATTGAAGGTAAGCTATAAACGGACAGTAATACTTTTAAAGTGAGTTAATGTTTGTAATTAGTTTTGCATTTCTACGTTATCTTTTATCAATTACGAAGTGCTTATCATTTCTGCACTTTCTTCCTGTACTTCTAAAAGAGTAGTGTTGTAGCGGATAACGTTTCTTCCTGCCAATAAAATGGAAAAACTTAATAAAGCGCACAAAGCCATAACGGCGGCCATTGGTAATGCAGTGCCATTGGTTAAAACACTTACTATGCCCGATGTAAGAGCGCCAACAGCAAGTTGTATAGCACCCATTAATGCAGATGCTGTTCCTGCATTTCTGCTAAAGGGAGCCATCGAAAGCGCCGATGAATTAGGGAACACAAAACCCTGGCAACTTAAAAAAAGAAGTATAAAAAATATAGTAGAATATAAACCCAGAAAATGGAATGCTGTTCCTGCAACCAATGCTATTCCGGTAAGTGTTTGACAAAATAATGCTACACGGATTATCTGCTCACTTTTATATTTTCTTAATAAAAAACTATTTAGCTGGCTGCAGGTTATAAGGCCCAGCGCAATACCTGCGAATATCCATCCATATTGTTGTTCTGTTACTTTATACAATTCCATAAATACATGAGGCGATCCTGAAATATATGCATACAAACCTGCTGCGGAAATAGCCCCGGTAAAAGCGTAGGTATAAAATTGTGGCTCTTTAAAAACAGCGATAAAAGATTTTATGATAGGTGCAGGCAATAGTGAAACTGTGAGGTCAGGTTTTCTGCTTTCGGGCAAAGCAAAATGTACTGCGGTTAATATTAATGCAGACATGAGTGTAAGGATAATAAAAATGTAATGCCATCCAAATGCTGCAGTAACATAGCCTCCCAATGTGGGAGCAATTATGGGGGACACACCGATCACCAGCATCAACAAAGAAAATATTTTTGCATTTTCTTCCACAGGAAAAATATCACGAACCATTGCTCTTGCGGCAACCATGCCGGCGCAGCCACCTAAAGCCTGCACCAAACGCAATACAATCAATGCATCCACAGAAGTGGCCAAGGCACAGCCAATTGATGCCAGTAAATAAACAGAGAGCCCAATGTACAACGGCTTTTTACGGCCATACCTGTCAAGCAAAGGCCCATACAATAATTGGCCCGCAGATATGCCGATGAAAAAACTGGAAAGAGAAAGCGCAACATGCGCTACAGTTGTATGCAGATCGGCAGCAATTGCAGGAAATGCCGGAAGATACATATCAATAGAAAATGGCCCGATCGCAGAAAGCAATCCAAGTATTACGATCATAAAAAATTTATTCCTTCCGTTCATGGCTTGTATCAACAGGTAAAACTATGCCAGCTTTAACTATACTTATATTCATTTATCGCACAGCATCTCTCAAATTTTCATCAGGATATTCCCAAACATTTAATGTCCCTCTTGCAGGTATTGGTTTGTAAAATTGTTTATGATCTTCCAGTATCCACGCATACCTTCCTTTAGTGTAATTTCCGAAAGCTTTTTCTTCCATCGTCAAATAATTAATTAACTCATCCTGCATTTCAAGATCTTCAATTCTTATTACATCAGTGATCGTTGCTTCTCCTATAATTGCTCCGAATGGTAATTTTTTAAAATCAGGAATGTATTTTTTAAAAGGCGGTTCTGATGCAAATATACTTCCCGCTTTTCCCTGGCTGGCATGTATTAAAATAGTACCCCGGTGTTTTGTTGCCCAGTTTCTTGTTTCAATTTTTTTTACACCCATCACCACCAACGCAGCCCATGGTTGCAATAATGATATTGCTTTCATTGCGATAAATATCGGGATAAATTTCTCCATAAACTTTCAATTACAAATTGAACAGAAACAAATTTACTTTACTTTTGCAAATTGCCCTTTTTTGAATTAATCCCTGTAACGAACGGGATAAAACCAACAACCTAATTTGGCTTTACCGCACCTGATTAAATACATTTATAATACGGGCACTGATGAAGTGATCCGTCGTGGAAAAAAAATTCATGCCTTTGGTTATGTTGAATTGGTTGAACATGACGAGTTGATGAATTCCGTAACATTCCGGGTTAGAGATGACAGTTACACTACCTTCTATAAGGTTTACATTCAGAAATATAATGATCATAAAACGATAATGCTTCGCTGTAGTTGTCCTTATAATTTAGGCGACATCTGCCGGCATGAAGCTGCTGCGCTTTTTCAATTGCAGGATCTTGTTGATAAAAAACTTTTAGGAAGCAATGAAGCAATTGTGTACAACCAAAAGCACACGATCGCAAAAATGAAATTTATTGATCTGAAGATGACACGAATGCTGGCGGGTGTAAAAAATTATGAAACCGCGGAAGAAATATTGAGAGGTGGCAAAGCAAATATAACACAGGCGGGCAACGAAAAAATTGAAGCAACTCTGGACTATAATTCTGAAAAATATAAATTGGTAATTCAGAAAAATGAAGAGAAGACTTTTGATACTTCCTGCACCTGTGATGATACAGAACATACTTTGTGTGCCCACAAAACCGCACTTTTTTTACAACTACTTAATTCTTTCGGACCTCATTATTTTGAATCCATCCGTAACTGGGATAAAGAAAAAAATAAATTGCTGGAAGCTTATGGCTACAGCCTTAATGAAGATCTGAAAGGCAAATTTGAATTTGCTTATAAAGAAGGCAAGCCATTTTTAAGAGTGTTGGATTCTTCTATTAAACGATTGGTCCCTGCTTCTAATGCACGCCCTGTTGTCTCTGTTGTAAATGAGCAGGTGGCAGAAGTAGATACCATTTCACCTTCTAAAAAAATGGGAATTGTATTTAATGCAGGTGAAAGATCGTTCCCTTTCTTTTCTGTTGATATTATCCAGGGAGAGGCAGATGAAGATCCCGATAACAATGGCAACAAAAAGTTTATCAGCCGTGTAGAAAAGTTAGATCTTACCAAATTTATTAATATAGAAATATTCTCTGAACAGGATAGGCAATTACTGCAGCAGGTGCGTAAACTTCAATCATCTGAAATTAATAAATACCTTGACCGTAATTCACCCTTCAGTGGGTTTTGGGAAAACATAATTCATGATGAAAAAGATGAATTGCCCGAAGAAACAAAAGCATTGATGGTTGAATACCTGCATCCTAAATTAAAAAAAATATTTGAAGAGAATGCGGCTAACTCTTTTGTGTTTTATTTACCGCAGGGTAAAAATTTTAAAACAGAAACCCTAAAAGAAATATCATTATCACAGGATGCTGTTGCCCCTATTTTTAAAATTATGGCGAAAAATGGCCATTATGAACTTACCTGTGTAGTAAAAATAGAAGGGCAGGTAACACATCTTGACAATAATGAATGGAACAGCAGCCTGTTATTCTTATACAATCATAAATTTTATCAATGGCAAAAGCCGGAAGATGTATTGAATGCAGAAAAATATTTTAATAAGCCGGTAATTTTATCAAAGGATAACTGGGCAGAACAATACCAGAAAATTATTTTACCGCTAACTAAAGAATACCAGGTTGAGTTTGATAAATCACTCATAAAAGAAATTAAAGAGGGAGAACCTGAAGTGAGATTAATGCTTATTGAAAAGGGTGACTATCTTATGTTTCAGCCCCTGTTTAGCTATAAAGGTTTTGAGACAAAAGCCAATGATAAAGATGTAATTATTATTCCCGAAGGAGATAAAGTATTGCTCGTTCATCGCAATAAAGAGGCGGAAAGAAAATTCACAGCCAAACTGGAAGCGCTCCATACATTGTTCGTTCGTCCGCAGGATGGTAACAGCCTTGTATTAAAAGGTGCAGATGTTTTAAAAAATAACTGGTTCTTTTTATTTGTAGATGCCATGAAGGAAATGAAAGTGCCTGTATTTGGATTTGAGGCATTAAAAAATTTCCGTTTCAATACAGCTAAGCCATCTACGCACATACATGTAAGCAGCGGGCTTGATTGGTTTGATGCCAAAGTGGAACTTGCTTTTGGCGACCAGCGTATTGGTATCATTGATATTAAAAAAGCGCTGGCAAACAAACAATCATTTGTTCAGTTAAATGATGGAACTCTTGGAATTCTGCCGGATGAATGGATAAAAAAATATTCATTGCTGTTTAAATTGGGAGAAGGAAAGAGTAACCAGCTGCGCCTCTCAAAATATCATTTAAGTGTTATTGATGATCTTTATGAAAAGCGTGACGAGAAAGAACTTTCTTTTGAGCTTGATTCAAAATATGAACGCCTGCGGAATTTTAAAAGCATCCCCGAAGTTAATGTTCCCGAAGGATTGGCAGATATTCTGCGTCCTTATCAAACATCGGGTTATCACTGGTTAAATTATCTTAATGATGTGGGTTGGGGCGGTATACTTGCGGATGATATGGGGCTTGGTAAAACAGTGCAGGCACTAACCATGCTAAGGCATTATAAAGAAGAGAATGGAGGTTTAAAAGCAATGGTTATTTGCCCTACTACACTTATTTATAATTGGGAGAATGAAATAAAAAAGTTTACGCCGGAGCTTACCTACCGTATTCATCATGGCAGTATCCGAACAAGAAACACGGAAGAGTTAGAGCAATCAAATATTATTATTACAACGTATGGTACACTGCGTAGCGATATTATGGTATTATCAAAAACAAACTTTGATTATGTGATACTGGATGAATCGCAGGCGATAAAAAATCCGGGCTCAAAGGTGGCAAAAGCCGCATGTTTGCTTACAGCAAAAAATCGGTTGTGCATGAGTGGTACCCCATTGCAGAATAATACTTTCGACATTTTTGCACAGATGAATTTCTTAAATCCGGGTTTACTGGGTTCAATGGAATTTTTTAGAAATGAATTTGCAACACCTATTGATAAGTTTGGAGAGCCTGAACAAAAAGATCATTTAAGAAAGCTTTTATATCCTTTTATTTTAAGAAGAACCAAAGAACAGGTTGCAAAAGATCTTCCTGAAAAAATGGAAACCATCCTTTTTTGTGAAATGGAGGATGAGCAAAGAAATGTATATGAAGCCTATCGCAATGCATACAGGGATAAAATACTGGGGGTTATTGATGACCAGGGAATTGACAGATCGCAACTTACCATATTGCAGGGATTGATGAAACTGCGGCAAATATGTGACAGCCCGGCAATTTTAAATGAAGAAGAAAAATATCCTAATAACTCAATCAAGCTTGACGAACTTACCCGGGAGATTACGGAGAACATTGGTGAGCATAAGGCATTGATCTTTTCGCAATTTCTGGGCATGCTTGCATTAATAAAAGAAAAGCTTAAAGAGAATAATGTGGTATTTGAATACTTTGATGGCAGCACTTCTCCTATGGACAGGCAACGGGCTATAGTAAATTTCCAGGAAAATGATGACTGCCGCGTATTTCTTATTTCATTAAAGGCCGGCGGTGTGGGATTAAATTTAACGGCGGCTGATTATGTATACATTGTTGATCCATGGTGGAACCCCGCAGTAGAACAGCAGGCTATTGACCGCACCCATCGTATCGGGCAAACCAAAAATATTTTTGCCTACAGAATGATCTGTAAAGATACTATTGAAGATAAAATTTTACAGTTGCAGGACCGCAAAAGAATTCTTGCAAAAGAACTCATAGCAGATGATACTTCTTTTGTTAAGAGTTTGAGCAAAGAGGATGTCGAATATCTGTTCAGTTGATCAATCGGTGATAAAATCTTTAAGTCTTATAAAGTCTCTTTGTGAACTGGATACAAAATACGGCCTCAGCTTTCGGGCAATAAATTTTAAAAAATGAAGCATGGGTTTTGGTTTAAAATACTTTTTTCTCAATAAGGGTATCTAAAATAAGATAATAATTGATACCGGCAAAAATTATTTTTAGGTTGAGATTCATAAGTTTTAAACTATTTCAAATTCCAAATCACCAAACAATATGGCCATGCCTGTTATTTCTGTGCATTTTTTTGTAATACCTAGTGTTATAAAATTCCGGATGCTGTGAAAGTTTAGTAAGAAAATTTTGAATAAGTCTTACAATAAAGTTATGGCCTTGGGCATTTGTATTCATATAAAATGGATTTATATAATTGTAAAACGATACCAAATAATAATTATTGTAAAAAGGTATTAAATGGGTAGAAACCTGTGTAAGCATGAGATTACTGCCTGGTAGTTATACTTAATTTCAATATTTAGGCGAAGTGTGTTCTTACTATTTTTAGATATTGACAATTGGATATATAAATGAGCAATTGCCATTACAGCATGTGGATAGGCTATCATCAGCTAAAAAAAAATTAATAAAAGCAAGCATTTGGTAAAAAAGAAAAATTGCCCATTAGTTATAATCACAGTACACCATTCACCTCAATAATCTATCAACTGTTCTTCCATTACCTCAGGCATCTTTCTAAATTCATATTGCTGGTTTCGCAGTTGCGGTTCAAAACCAGCCTCTCTTATTGCCTGCTGAATTCCTGAACTGGTAAACCGGTGTGGGGCACCGGCAGCGCTTACAACATTTTCTTCTATCATAATACTTCCAAAATCATTGGCGCCTGCATGCAGGCAAAGTTGTGCCACCTGTTTACCAACCGTAAGCCAGCTTGCCTGTATGTTTTTTACATTGGGTAACATTATCCTGCTCATGGCAATCATGCGGATGTATTCTTCGGCAGTGGTTAAATTATGTACCCCTCTTATTCTTGCCAATAGTGTATCAACATCCTGAAAGGTCCATGGGATAAATGCAATAAAGCCTTTGGCATCTTTTGGTTTTTTTGCCTGCACTTCTCTAAGTTTAACCAAATGTTCAAAACGCTCCTGTACAGTTTCCACATGTCCAAACATCATAGTGGCAGATGTTGTGATGTGTTGTAGATGAGCTTCGGTCATAATATCAAGCCATTCCTGTGTGCCACATTTTCCTTTGCTGATAAGCCTTCTAACCCTGTCAGTTAATATTTCTGCACCGGGCCCTGGTAATGAATCAAGTCCCGCTTTTCTTAAAGCAATCAATACTTCACGGTGTGTAGATCTTTCAAGCTTGGTAATATGCGCCACTTCCGGCGGGCCTAATGCATGCAATTTTAAATTCGGATAAAGTTCTTTTAGTTGTTTAAAAAGATCAACATAATAAGATAATCCCAGATCAGGATGATGGCCACCCTGCAGCAATAATTGTTCACCACCATAGCGAAAGGTTTCATCAATCTTTCTTTTGTATGTTTCAATATCTGTAATGTAAGCTTCGGCATGACCGGGTATTCTATAGAAATTACAAAACTTGCAATTGGCAATACAAACATTTGTTGTGTTTAAGTTGCGGTCAATTATCCAGGTCACCTTTCCATGAGGCACCTGTTTTTTTCTTAGCTCATCGGCTACCAGCATCAACTCACTCAATGCAGCATTGTTAAACAAAAACATGCCTTCTTCCACAGTAAGGAATTCAAAATTGAGCGCCTTTTTAAAAACGGTTGATAAATTCATATAAGTGGTGCAAAAATACATGCATTAACTTGTAATTTGGATGCTGCTTATGAGACAGACATTATTTCACATATTATTTTGCGTCTCAACTTTATCCGTTACTGCACAGGAATTGTTTGTTGAAAAGCCTACGAAATATATTACCAACTTTCCCTTTAAACAATTAACCGGAGGTGTAATACTTATAAGGGCAACCCTTAATAACATTACTGATACAATGAATTTTATTTTAGATACAGGCAGTGGAGGAATTTCACTGGATTCTTCAACATGTACAGAATATAAGATTCCCCATTCTCCATCAGGCAGAACCATCAATGGTATTGCCGGAATACGCGAAGTGGATTTTGCAAAAAACAATGATCTTCATCTGCCTGGCCTAAAGATAAAAGGGTTGGATTTTTATGTAAACAATTATGAAATACTCACCAGCGTTTATGGGATAAAAATTGACGGTATCATTGGGTATACTTTTTTTAGCAGGTATATTGTAAAAGTTGATTTTGACAGTGCAAATGTAAAAGTATATGAGCCGGGCAGCATTCGCTATCCGTCAGGAGGGTATTTGCTGCATCCTTTATTTACAGCATTACCTATCCAGGCTTTGCGTATAAAAGATTCGCGAACAATAAACAGTAATTTTTATCTTGATACAGGCGCAGGACTTTCTTTTTTATTAAGCAAAGACTTTGTTGATGACAGTTCTTTTTTTTTAAAAACCAGGGTACCTGTACCCATAGAAGCACAGGGGCTGGGGGGTAAAAAAAGAATGATGGTAACGATAATTAGAGAGGTAAAAATAGGCCCATACAGTTTCCGCAGGGTGCCCACACACATTCTGGATGATGAATTTAATGTTACTTCTTATCCTTATCTGGGAGGCTTAATAGGCAATGATATTTTAAGAAGATTCAACATAATTTTTAATTATCAAAAAAGAGAAATTCATCTTTTACCCAATAGCCATTTTCAGGATCCTTTTGATTATTCGTACACAGGAATGAGTATTTATTATGTAGATGGAAAAATAATAATAGACGATATATTAAAAGGTTCTCCTGCATTTAAAGCAGGGTTTAAAAAAGGGGATGTAATATTTGCCATTAATAATAATTTCAGTAACGATATAAATCAATACAAAAACCTTTTACAATCCGATGGAGAAAGAATAAAGGTTTTGATCGTGAGAGAAAACACCCCTCTTATAATAAATTTTAGACCGGGCAAAATATTTTAGCATTTTCAAAAAAAACTTTTTGGGAATTAGCGCTTAATTAATTGAATTTTGCCGCCATGATACAATTTGAGAAATTTATTCTGGATAATGGTTTACGGGTTATCGTTCACCTGGATATAACAACGCCTATGGCTGTACTGAATATAATGTATGATGTAGGCGCAAGAGACGAAGACCCCGGCCAGACAGGCTTTGCCCATTTATTTGAACATCTTATGTTTGGAGGAAGTGTAAATATTCCTTCGTATGATGAGCCATTGCAAATGGCAGGAGGAGAGAATAATGCCTATACAACCAACGATCTTACCAATTATTATATTCAACTGCCTGCAGAAAATTTAGAAACAGCTTTCTGGCTGGAAAGCGACCGAATGCTGTCTCTTGCTTTTGATGAAAAAAGTTTAGACGTACAGCGCAAAGTAGTAGTTGAAGAATTTAAAGAACATTACCTTAATAAACCGTATGGTGATGTTTGGCATAAAATGCGTGCACTTGCCTACCAGGTTCATCCTTACCGGTGGATGACAATTGGTAAAGAATTAAGCCATGTAGAGAACGCCCAATTACAGGATGTAAAAAACTTTTTCTTTAAACATTATACGCCTGCCAATGCAATTGTATGTGTTGCCGGAAATGTAACAGTTGAGCAGGTAAAAGCGCTTGCACAAAAATGGTTTGGTGATATTCCTTCGGGAGAAAAATATAATCGTCAGCTTCCCCAGGAGCCAAAGCAAACCGTTGAACGAAAGCTGGAGGTAAAGGCAAAAGTGCCTTTAGATGCCTTGTATAAATGCTGGCATATTTATCCAAGACTTGATATGAGATATTACACAGCAGACCTTATAACTGATTTGTTAAGTGGCGGAGGTTCTTCAAGGTTGTATCAAAGCCTTGTAAAAGAAAAACAATTGTTCAGTAATATTAACTGCTTTCACTTTGGAAGTGCTGATGCTGGCCTGTTGGCGATAGATGGTAAATTAATTAAAGGTGTAACAATGGAAGCCGCTGAAAAAGCGATTGAAGAAGAATTACAAAAAATGAAAAAAGAAATGGTAAGTGAAGCAGAATTGGAAAAGGTAAAGAACAAAACCGAAAGCCTTATGGCTTTTGAAGATGTGCCTTTGATGAGCCGTGCCAGCAGTTTGGCAAATTATGAATTACTGGGAGATGCTGACCTTATGAATAAAGAACTGGAGCATTACCACGCAGTAACAGCACAGGATATTCAACAGGAAAGCAAAAATATTTTTACAGAGGATAACTGCAGCACTTTGTATTATTATTCAGAAAACTAAATTGTAATTTTGAAAGAAAGCATTCTATGTTGACTAAAGAAAAAATAATAGAAAGTATCAAAGCGATGCCAGAAGATAATTTTGAAGATATTGATGTGTTGCTGGAAAGAATAGTAGTACTTGATAAAATTGAAAGAGGATTAAAAGATGTTGAAAATGGAAATGTTGTTTCAAATGAAGAAATGAAGAATGTGATTGACTCATGGTTCAAAAAATAATATGGACAAAAGAATCACTAAATAATCTTTCTGATATAAAAGATTATATTTCTACTGATTCAGAATACTATGCTTTAAAAACGATAAACCTTGTCTATCTCTCAGCGCAAAAACTTTTAAAATTCCCTGAAATTGGAATGGTAATTAATAAAACCGGAGAGTTTCAGGTGAGAAGAGTTTTGGTTAAAAGCTATAGATTACTTTATATAATAAAAGATGAAAACATTTATATAATTGCTGTATATCATCAATTAAGGCAGTTGCCCGAATCGTTTAATTTTCCAGATCCATTATAATTTTAAAATGCTAAACAGAACCCAATCTCCACAGATAAAAGACGCAGTTGAATTTAATCTTACATTAAAGCCTTACCAAAAAATTGTATTAAAGAATAATGCTCCTGTGTATGCAATTAATGCAGGGGTAGAAGAAGTAATGATGCTTGAGTTTGTTTTTTATGCAGGCAATAATTACGAACAAAAAAATTTGGTGGCAGCCATCACTAATAATTTATTAAAGAATGGCACTTCTAAAAAAACAGCTTTCCGGATAAATGAACACTTTGAATATTATGGCGCCTATTTAAACCGGGCCTGCAGTAATGAAACCGCGACGCTTACACTGCATTGTCTTTCAAAGTATTTAAATAAACTATTACCGGTTATCAGAGAAATACTTACTGATTCAATATTTCCGGAGCAGGAACTTGAGATCCTGATACAAAACAGCAAACAGCAGCTTTCGGTTAATTTACAAAAAGGAGATTTTGTTGCCAATCGTTTTATTGATAAATACCTGTATGGAGAAGAACATCCGTATGGAAAATTCAGCACTTCAGAAGCATACGATGCATTTAAGGCAGATGATTTAAGGCAGTTTTATAAAGATCATTACCTGAAAGGAAAATGTATTTTATTTGCGGCCGGAAAGTTACCCGCTGATTTTGAAGAGCAATTAAATATTTTTTTTGGTGACCTTAATTTTAATGAACCCATTTTATATCCTGAAAATATCCCTACTCCGGAATCACAAAAAAAATTCAGAATAAATAATGACCCCAATGGAGTGCAGGGGGCTATTCGCATTGCCCGGCCATTCCCTAACCGCCATCATCCCGATTTTAAAAAGGCGATGATATTAAATACTTTATTTGGCGGTTTTTTCGGCTCAAGGCTAATGGCAAATATCAGGGAAGAAAAAGGCTATACTTATGGCATACACAGTTATATCCAAAATCATATTCAGCAAACCGCATGGATGATAAGTACAGAAGCCGGTAAAGATGTTTGCGAAGCAACCATTGAAGAAGTGTACAAAGAAATGAACATATTAAAAGAAGAGTTGGTAGACGAAGAAGAATTGCTATTGGTAAAAAATTATATGATGGGCAGTAACCTTGGCGACCTTGATGGTCCATTCCAGATCATTAACCGTTGGAAAAATCTTATCCTTAATAACCTGGATGAAAATTATTTTTATGATTCAATGAATACAATAAAAAATATTACGGCAGAGGAATTAAAGCAACTTGCTGAAAAATATTTTGTTGCCGAAGAATTTTTTGAGTTGGTAGTAATTTAGAGTAGCTTTCTGTTTAAATTATAAACTATGAGATGGATTATCAATTTACTTATTACCGCTGTAGTGGTGTATGTATTGTCAATATTATTAAAGCCACATGTAGCAATAAATTCATTTACTACTGCAATAATTTTTGCTTTGGTGCTGGCGGTTCTTAATGCCATCGTTAAGCCATTACTCATTATATTAACTCTGCCCCTTACTATTATCACCCTTGGGCTTTTTCTTTTGGTGATAAATGTTCTTATAATTCTGTTGGCAGATAAATTTGTTTCCGGAATTAAAATAGATGGTTTTTGGTGGGCATTTATTTTTGGCCTTTTACTTTCTGTTTTATCAACCATACTTCAAAAGCTGGAAAAGAAATGGACTTTATAATCCACCTTGTTTTTTACGCTTAATAGTTGAAATTCGCATTATGCATTTCAACCGTAAAATTTTTTCTGATGATGAGTTGATCAATCTCTATAAAAATTTACTTTTCCCAAGGATGATTGAGGAAAAGATGCTGATATTATTGCGGCAGGGAAAAATATCAAAATGGTTTAGCGGTATAGGGCAGGAAGCCATTTCAGTCGGCGCCACGCTTGCGTTGCAGTCGGATGAATGGATAATGCCTTTGCATCGAAATCTCGGAGTTTTTACCTCACGTAAAATGCCTTTGCATAAATTGTTTATGCAATGGCAGGGCAGTAAACAAGGCTACAGCAAAGGAAGGGAAAGAAGTTTTCACTTTGGAAGCAAAGAACATTTTATCTGCGGAATGATATCTCACCTTGGTCCGCAGTTAGCCATTGCAGATGGTGTGGC
Organism: Chitinophagales bacterium; assembly: GCA_025353485.1. Classification (GTDB taxonomy): domain Bacteria; phylum Bacteroidota; class Bacteroidia; order Chitinophagales; family Chitinophagaceae; genus Ginsengibacter. The sequence goes on along the minus strand of JANXQO010000014.1, from coordinate 15,360 downwards.
GTTGGCATATAAATTAAAAAAACAAAATAAAGTTTCATTAGCATTTACGGGAGAAGGAGGAACAAGTGAAGGCGATTTTCATGAAGCATTAAATGTTGCAGCAGTTTGGGATCTGCCGGTAATTTTTATTATAGAGAATAATGGATATGGATTAAGCACCCCCGTAAATGAACAATACCGTTGCGAAAAATTAATTGATAAAGCCAAAGGTTATGGTATGGAAGGTGTGCAAATTGATGGCAATAATATCCTGGAAGTTTATGATACCATAAAAGGTGTTCGTGAGTATTGTATAAAAAATCAAAAGCCATATTTAATAGAATGCATCACATTTAGAATGAGGGGACATGAAGAAGCCAGCGGCACTAAATATATTCCTAAGGAAATGTTTGACGAGTGGAATAAAAAAGATCCTATAAAAAATTATGAGCATTATTTAATCGAGCAAAATGTTTTGACTGAATTAGCTATTGCAGATATAAGGAATGAATTTAAAAGGGATATCGAAGCCTCCCTAAATCCCCGTCCGACCGAATCATCCGGGCTGGCCTCCAACGGAGGGACTTCCGAAAGTTTTAGTATTGACGAAGAATTAAATGATGTGTATACTCCAAATAAAAAAACCAATATTCCAACAAAACAAAATCGTTTTGGTTCCCCCCCTTCGGGGGATAGGGGGCTGCTTGCTCCCCTCTCCACTCGTGGAGAGGGTTTGGGGGTGAGGTTCTTCGATGCCATCAAAGAAGCCCTTCATCAAAGCATGCAGCAACATCCCAACTTAATTTTAATGGGGCAGGATATTGCAGAGTATGGTGGGGCCTTTAAAATAACCGAAGGTTTTGTAGAAGAGTTTGGAAAAGAAAGAGTACGCAATACACCGCTCTGCGAAAGCGCAATTGTAGGTGCAGCGTTAGGTTTAAGCCTGGAAGGATATAAAAGTGTAATGGAAATGCAGTTTGCAGATTTTGTAACAGTTGGGTTTAACCAGATCATAAATAATCTTGCCAAGATACATTACCGCTGGGGGCAAAATGCCGATGTTGTTATAAGAATGCCTACAGGTGGCGGTGTGGGTGCAGGCCCCTTTCACAGCCAAAGTAATGAAGCATGGTTTGTTCACACGCCGGGATTAAAAGTTGTTTATCCATCATCGCCTGAAGATGCAAAAGGTTTGCTGATCGCAGCCATCAACGACCCTAACCCTGTTCTGTTTTTTGAACACAAAGCTTTATACAGGAGCATTACCGGCAATGTGCCGCAGGAGTATTATGAAATTGAAATTGGCAAGGCAAAAGTTGTTAAAACAGGAGAAGACGTAAGCATCATTACTTATGGCGCAGGCGTTCATTGGGCAATAGAATATGCAGATGCTCATCCTGAAATATCAATTAATATAATAGACCTCAGAACATTATTGCCGTTGGATTATTCAGCAATAAAAGAAGCAGTGAGAAGTACAGGAAAGATTTTGATCCTGCATGAAGACACGCTTATTGGTGGTATCGGCGGAGAAATATCAGCATGGATAAATGAGAATTGTTTTGAATTTTTAGATGCTCCGGTAATGAGATGCGCATCACTTGATACACCTATTCCTTTTAATTTAGAATTGGAAAAAAACTTTATGGCAAAAGCATGGTTAGAAAAATATGTACAAAAATTAATTAATTACTAATCTCCATTCTCTCATTGCCCGGATGAATATGTAAAAATAATTATTAGTTTATAGGTATTAATTTTTAATTTCATTCAGTCGTAATTTTTTTGCTCCCTCTGTTATCTAATTAAATTACTGTTATTTTTCTACCTTAGATAATTCATTTACATTTCGTAAACCAATCAATAATTGTTATGAAAAAATATTTCTTATCACTTTTTGTTTTAATAATTTTTTTTGGGTGCACTAATCCCAACCCCCAAAATAAAATCAACTTTAACCCTAACACTACACCCAATAACAATAGCAATAACACAAATGCCGGGGATGCTAAAGATGCTATAGCTACCGTTGAGGCTTTTCTTAACTTTAATGTTAATAAAAAAACTGAAATCCTTAGCAGCCTTATTTCTGATGATCCCGAGACGGTGATGTTTGGCGCAGGGGCCACTTTGTGGAAAGGCAAAGAGACCATTATAAAAAATCTTACAAAGGGTATTGAGGATGTAGACGATTGTAATTTTTCCTTCCGGGATCAATCTATGCAGATAGCAGGTAACATTGCATGGTTTTCTGAGCGTGGAGACTGGAGCTATGATTATAAAGGTCAGCGGGTTGATTTAAAGGGGCTAAGAATATCAGGTGTTTTAAGAAATGAAAATGGGAAATGGGTTATTGTGCAATGGCATACTTCCATTCCGGCGAGGTAAATAATATTATAATCACTTATCTAATTCAGCAGCATATAATCTTTTCTTTTTGTTCCCCAACATGTGGCTTTATATATTTTAGATTCAATCAGGTTAATTGTAAAGTACGAATAAAGTGAAATTACCTTTACCTGGAGGATTGAAAACCTGAGCAAAGCCGGCAGCGAAAATCCCTATAAAAAAAAACAATGTGATAATTATTTTCTTCATGTCAGATAAATTTTGGTAAAATATTTATAAAAGTTAAACAAAATTTATATTACTTATGAATAATTAATTTTACCTCTTATCTATAAATCAGTACGGCATGATACAAAGATTGTTTTTGATCGCAGGTATTTTATTTTCCTTTTACTTTTGTTCTGCACAGAATGATTCTGCTGCCAAAAAACTTAATAATTACCGCGACAAAGTTTTTACTGTATTTAATAAATGCCGGTTGCAGGACGAAGAAATTACCAAAGCTATTAAAGCAAAAAAAGTAAGCGATATTGAATCAGGAAGAACAGCATTGCTGCAATGCTCAATGGAGGGAATGAAAGAGCTTGGTACCATAGAAAATTTTGATGGAGACCCGGCATTAAAATTTAACTGCCGCGATGTGTTGAAATTTTACCAACAACTTACAGAAACGGATATCCCACAGGTTAGAGATTTTTTTATTATGGAAGAAAATTTTCTTAAGAAAAAAAAAGAATTTGAAATGAAGCCTGTTAGAAAACATTCACAGGCAGAAATCTATGCTTATAATAATGAGATTAAAACATACAATACAGCAATAACCCATTATACGCAGCTTGGTAATTTTATTACCGGCAGCCGAAAACTAACCTTGTATAATTGGAATGCAACTTTAAAAATATTTATGGATACTCATAGTAGTCATTGAAATCAAAGGAACTTGCCTTTAATCTTAATTTATCCCTTCCTGCTTTTTAAATTTGTTAGCAGTGCTTAAAATGTATTCGTAAAACTCAAGCTCTGTGGCGGTTATAAGAAATTCGTAAGAAGGCTTGTATTGCATTTTATATTTATCAAGTAAAACACCTGTTAATCCTGTTACTCTTTTTAAGAGGGTATTATTGAATTTGTAACTAATATATTTGTCTTCTTCTTCTGCTACTAATCTTTTTTGAAAAACATGATTCATTTTATTTCTTCTGAAACGAAAAATATTAATGAGCTCGTCAATATCCAGCCCTGGCGGTGATCCTGGAGTGTAAGTAGAGCGCAACCCCGGCTTTTGATAATTGAAAATTTTAGAATAAGTAAGACGGTTTTCTGAAGAGTCCTGCCTGTAATTTTTAGTGAAGATCTTTACTTCTTTTAAAAGTTTATATTTTTCGAAAACATGCACCTGTAACGAAATATCAAAGTCATTGTAATTACTGATTGTCTTTACAGGAAATTTTTGCGTTGGCTTATTGGCGTAGTAAAATGAAATAGAATCCTTATCATTAGTGTTGATGTGATATGTTCCCAGGGAATCAGTAATAGTGCTGCCACCACCGGTACTTTTTACAATCACTCCAGGCACAACATATAATTTTGTTGAATCATAAACGGTACCGGAAATAATGATCTGGCCTTTTACAAAATTGGCCAACAGGAGAAAAGATGATAAAAAGAAGATTGCTTTAATTCTTAGTAAAAATTTGATCACCATCAATATTACAGCAAAGAGCTTTACTGATTTGTTCTGATGATATTTTTAACGCTGATTTTGCTTTTTGATATTTTGTTTGCAAGGCTAAAAACACCACCGCAGAGACAGGAGTTAAAAGAGATTACGCAGAGATACAATCATTACAGCACTCTGCGGAAACTTATGTCTCTTATTTCTGCGGTGAAAAATATTAAATAGATAAAATTTTTGAGATGCACCATTTGGATATTCTGTATAGGACATGATGAATAATTTCTTACTTTTATAATCCGTTTGAAATAACACCATCCCTTCAGTACAGTATTTATTTTCTCATCTTTAAAACTTATAATTATGTTTATTGTACGAGACATTTTCCATTTAAAATTCGGGCATTATAAAGAAGCAAAAGCTTTAATTGATGAAGCTTTCACAAAAAAAATGTTTCCCGAAGCAAAGAGCATGAGAATGCTTACTGATTTTACAGGAGACTCCTACCGCCTTATTTTGGAAGAAGGATTTGACACCCTTGCAGCGTATGAAAAAAATTTAAGTGAGGGAATGGGACAAGGCGATTTTCAGCAATGGTATGAAAGATTTAAGTCGCATGTAAATTATTCTCACCGGGAAATTCTAAAGCAGGTAATGTAAGGAACAGCTTAATCCACTTATAAAAAATAAACCTGATCAATACGGGATCAAGTAGAAAATCCTTAACTATATAACATTGAGCTATATCCTGTGCCATAACTATATCCTGTTTTAATCCCTGCTTATTAATCTCTTTTGGGCATCATACCTTTTTTTTATCAAACCTAAGACCAGCAAGCCTTTTAAAAATTATATAACATGTTTAAGATGCAGAAACCTGCTATAAGTTAGTTTGCACCTTAACTATCACCGCTCTATTTTTACACCATGATAGCTAATATGAATAAAAGAAAACAATTATTAATTAAAAATTAAATTTATGAAAACAGCAATCAAAAAAACAAGAATGATCACCATGGGATTAATGAGCTTTTTTATCATGGGATCTACAGAGGCCGCATTGTCTAACCAGGCACACCAAAATCCGATTGAGTTAAAAGCAATCAGCAATCTTAACAAGCAACCGGTGTTTGAGCTAAAAGTAAATAACACTGAAGCAGGAGAATATTTGGTAAAGGTAAAAGATGGAAATGGCGATCTGCTTTATTCGGAAACACTAAAAGGGACAAATGTTTCCAGAAAATATCAACTGGATATTAATGAAGAAGAATTATATAATACATTTAATGTGCGCTTTGAAATAACGAGTGTAAAAACGCATGAGAAATATATTTATAATGTAACTCACAGCAACCATGTAATGCAGGATATAATAGTTGCTAAACTTTAGACAAAACCGGGTATCCCAAAAATTATTAAACAAATAATACTTGCTAATCAAATTTTGATTGGCAAGTTTTTTTTATAAATGAAAGTTTAAATTTTTTTCACTTTGCCTGTAAAAAAGTATTTTTGTATAGCTACAAAAAAAGGTCCTCCCGTAGAAACGGAACGACCTCAACGATTGATTGCTATATGAAAGTCTTTGATAGTAGTTTGTGTGAATAACACTTTTATTAATTCAGGGATTATAACTTACTCACTTTAACTGTTGCTGCCATATTAATAACTGAATTGTTTAACAAACATACGCTGCTATGGCATTTACAACTAATCAGGTTTTTGCTTGTTTAATAATGTCAAAAGTGAGTATGTATTTTAAAACGCTTTACAGTTAAGTGTTTCATAATAAATTAGTAATGATGTCCAACCAATTTTCCGATACATTATTTCAACTGATAAGCTCTCTGGAGAAATCAGAAAAAAGACATTTTAAGCTTTATATAAAAAGAAGTTCTGCTAAAGAAGATCTTAAGATTATTCGCCTGTTTGATGCATTGGATAAAATGCCCGGGTATGATGAAAAGATTTTACTTAAAAAACTGCCGGGTGTTACAAAACCTCAGCTTTATAATTTAAAAACACATTTATACAAACAGTTACTCGCCAGCCTCAGGTTATTAAAAACAACAGAAAACACGGATCTGAAATTGAGCGAACACCTGGATAATGCCCGCCTGCTTTATAATAAAGGGCTAAAGCTTCAAAGCTTAAATATTTTGGAAAAAGCAAAAGAGCTTGCGAAAGCAAATCATAAATTCAATTTTCTGGTACAGGTTATTTCTTTAGAAAAAAAAATTGAGACCCTTCATATTACACGCAGCACTTTGGAAAAAACTGAAATTCTTGCAAAAGAAGCGGATGAAATTAGCGGGCATATTTACCGGGTTACCCGTCTTTCCAACTTAGCCCTGTTGCTGTATCGCTGGTATGTAAAAAATGGCCATGCCCGAAATGAGGAGGATGAAAAAGATATTAAAGAATTTTTTAAAAGTTCATTGCCGGAAGACCCTCATGCAATAAATGGCTTTTATGAAAAACTATATTTATATCAAAGCTTTTGCTGGTATGCTTTTATTCGCCAGGATTTTTTAATGTATTACCGCTATAGCCAAAAATGGATCAACCTTTTTGATGAGAATGAAGTTATGTTGACAGTAGAAACAGGCCACTACATAAAAGGAATGCACAATTTGCTTAACGCACATTTTGTTCTCCGCAATTTTAAACAGTTTAAAATTACTTTACAGCAGTTTGAAGAATTTGCTAAAACCCCAGTTGCCAATCAACATGATAATTTTCGTACACATACTTCTATATATATAAACAGCGCAAGGCTTAACCAGTTTATCATGCAGGGTAATTTTCATAAAGGATTATCTGTAGTTCCCGAAGTTGTAGAAAAATTAAAAGAATACACTTTGTTTGTTGACAGTCATCGCATCCTTGTATTTAATTATAAAATAGCTACGCTGTATTTTGGTGCCGGCCAGTATTCAACAGCCATTGATTTTTTGCATAAGATAATTAATGATAACCAACCGGGCCTGCGTAATGATCTGCAATGTTATGCCCGGCTTATGCACTTGCTTTGCCATTATGAAATGGGCAATGAAGAAATACTTGATTCGCTGATAAAATCGGTGTACCGGTTTATGGCAAGAATGAAAAACCTTACAGTGGTAGAAGAAGAAATGTTTAAATTTTTACGATACTCATCAAAAGTAAGCGCTAAACAATTAAAACCTGAGTTGGAAAAATTTCTGCAGAAAATAAAACACCTGCAGAAAAATCGTTTTGAAACGCGGTCATTTGCTTACCTGGATATTATTTCGTGGGTGGAAAGCAAAGTGGACGATGTGCCTATGGAAGAAGTTGTTAATAATAAATACAAAAAGAGTTTGAATAAAAAAAACACATTGGTTATGCAATGAGTATAATTTTTTTATCCTTTCTGCAACCATTCCATTTCTCTGATTATGTAATGATCTTTTCTATTATGGAAGAATAATGTTTATGTTCTAAAGCATGAATTTTTTCGGCAAGTGATTGTGGCGTATCATCTTCCTCAACCCTGCATTTGGCATGGAAAATAATTTTTCCATGATCATAAATTTCATCAACATAGTGAATGGTAATTCCGCTTTCCTTTTCCCCGGCTTTTATTACAGCTTCATGAACAAAATTTCCATACATATTTTTTCCGCCAAATTTTGGAAGCAGCGCAGGATGAATATTGATAATTTTATTTTGGTACGATTGAATTAGTTCAGCCGGAACTTTCCACATAAACCCTGCAAGCACTATAAGACCGATGTGATAATTTTTTAATTCAGACAAATAGCCATCTTCATAAAATTTATTTCTCTCAATTAGTAGTGAAGGAATATTTTCTTTTTCGGCAATTTTTAAAACACCCGCCTTTGGATTATTGCATACAATCAGTGCAACTTTTGCCCTCCTCTCCTTTTGGAGGGCTGGTTGTGAGGTAAAATAATCAATAATTTTTTGTGCATTACTTCCTGCGCCGGAAGCAAAAATGGCAATGTGTTTTTTTTCCTGTTGCAAAGTTGTATTGGGTTTTATCATTTTATATTCCTGTTTGCAATTATAAAGATGGATTAAATAACGGGTAAAAAAATATTGCAGGAAAACTAAATTAATAATTGTAATTACAGGGTTACAAAATAATGACAAAGATTATCCCTAATCTCACAAGGATCCCTGAAACCCGCGCCAGATAAGGAGAAAATTTTTTAAAAAATGTTAACAGTTTATCAACATCCTGTCTTATTTTTGCACGCAGCATAAAGGAATTTTACATCTTGATTAAGACGTTTTAGCGCATGAACCATTACAAAAGATTTATTTGGAAAACTACCGCAGGAATTTTCTTTCTTTTTCTTTTTAGCTCTTATAATTATTTAATTGCACAGGATGGCCAGGCCACATTTAAAACATATTGCGCCAGTTGCCACAAACCTGATGCAGATTTTACAGGACCTGCTTTAAAAGGAGCAAGGCAAAGACAGGCAGCGGCAGGATTGGCTAAAGATTGGGTATATAAGTGGGTACATAACACCACTACCATGGTGAAAACGGATCCTTATGCAATGAAACTATTTGCAGAGAAACAATCAGTGATGACAGCCTTCCCTGATCTTGCAAATAAAGATATTGATGCTGTTTTGGATTGGGCGGATAAATATGAAAAACCTATTGTTCCAGGCAACCCTAATCCAAATCAACCTACTGGGGATGATAATTCACTGTTGTATGGATTGCTAACATTGATCCTGGCAGTTATAGCGCTCATCCTGTTACAGGTAAACAGCAATCTTAAAAAACTTAGTGATGAAAAACAGGGAATCAGAACTTCCAATCCTGTTCCTTTTTACCGCAATAAAGCGTATTTATTGTTAGGGGTTATTGTACTCTTTTTAATAGGCGGTTATTTTACAATTGAGGCTGCTATTGGTTTGGGAAGAAATAAAGGGTACCAGCCTGTACAACCAATTTATTATTCACATAAAGTTCATGCCGGCACAAACCAAATAAGTTGTTTGTATTGCCACGGTGGTGCACAGGATAGTAAACATGCAAATATTCCTTCAGTAAATGTTTGTATGAACTGCCATATGGCAATTAAAGAATATAGTGGAGACCCAATAACAAGAGAAGATGGCTCATCAGTAAATGGTAATGCGGAAATAAAAAAACTGTATGAATATTCAGGATGGAATCCGGACCTGAAAAAATATGATAAACCAGGTAAGCCAATTGAATGGATAAGAATTCATAACCTTCCTGATCATGTTTATTTTAATCACTCACAACATGTAAAAGTTGGTCAGCAAAAATGCCAAACCTGTCATGGTAATATTCAGGAGATGCCTGAAGTTGCCCAGTTTGCTGAGCTAAGTATGGGTTGGTGTATCAATTGCCACAGGGAAACAAAGGTTCAGTTTAATGATGATAAAGGGCATGGAAATAAATTTTATAGCATCTATGAAAAATTTCATGATGATATAAAAAATAAAAAATATGATAGTGTAACCGTAGAAAAGATCGGTGGAACTGAATGTCAAAAATGTCATTATTAAAATTGCAGATTAGCAAATATGCTGATGTGCAAATTTGACAAACAAGATGAACGAAATGGTTTAAAAGTTTGAAATTAAATAATTAGCTAATCAGCACATTTGCATATTAGCACATTTGCACATTATGGAGAAAAAGTACTGGCAAAGTTTTGGAGAGCTGAACAGATCAGATGAATTTAAAAAGTCATTGGAGAATGAGTTTAGTGAAGAGCTGCTTCCATTAAAAGATGTTAGTGATATATTGGATGCCACAACTCCCCGCAGGGATTTCTTAAAATATATTGGATTTAGTACAGCCGCAGCAGCTTTGGCAGCAAGTTGCGAAGTGCCGGTTCGCAAATCAGTTCCTTTCTTAAATAAAAGAGATGATATCATCCCCGGCATTTCAAATTATTATGCATCTACTTACGTTAGTGATGGTGATGTAATTCCGGTTGTGGTTAAACAAAGAGAAGGCCGCCCGATAAAAATTGAAGGCAACACACTTTCACCATTAACGAATGGAGGAACATCAGCACAGGTACAAGCATCGGTTCTGGATCTGTATGATACCTCACGTCTTCGCTATCCAATGGCAAAAGGCAAGGAGGCAACCTTTGAGGCAATTGATAAATTAATTGCAGATGATCTTGCTGCTAATGCCGGTAAGCCTTTGGTGCTGCTTACATCTTCACTAACATCTCCTACAACAAAACAAATAATCACAGAATTTTTAGCAAAATATCCCGGAAGCAAACATGTGCAATATGATGCTGTTTCTTACAGTGGAATGATACAGGCCAACGAATCTTCTTATGGTAAAAAAGCATTGCCTTCTTACCATTTTGAAAACGCAAAAGTTATCGTAAGCCTTGGTGCAGATTTTTTAGGAACATGGCTAAGCCCTGTTGTTTTTGCAAAACAATACGCTCAAAACAGAAAAATAAATGCAGAGAAACCTGAGATGAGCAGGCACTTTCAGTTTGAAAGTTATATGAGCTTAACCGGAGCAAATGCAGATGAAAGATATATGCACAAGCCATCTGAAACGGGAGCTGTTGCATTAGCATTGTTGGCAGCAGTTGGTGGAAGTGTTACTTCAAATTTGCAGGGCAATGCAGCTGATGGTGTAAAAAAAGCAGCAAAGGAATTAATGGCAAACAAAGGCGCAGCCTTAGTTGTATGCGGAAGTAATGACCCAAATATTCAAACAATTGTAAACGCAATCAACGATGCAATTGGTGCAGGTGGTAAAACTATTGACTGGTCTTCAACAGCAAATTATCGCCAGGGAGTTGATGCAGATTTTGCAACGCTTGTAAATGATCTTACCGCAGGTAACGTTGGTGCATTATTAATTTACGGCCCCAACCCGGCATACAATTATTTTGCATCAGATAAATTTATTGCAGCAATAAAAAAATGCCCGGTAACAATTTCATTCAACGAAAAAATGGATGAAACTACAGAGCTGTGTAAATATATTCTGCCTCCTCATCATTGGCTCGAAAGCTGGGGAGATGCTGAACCGCAAACAGGTCTTATCAGTCTGATGCAACCCGTTATTCATCCTTTATTCAAAACAAGACAGTTTGAAGATTCCTTATTAAAATGGACAAGTTCATCCAAAGGAAATGGCTTGATTGATTCATCAGCTACCGGATCTAAGTCAGCTGATACAGGAAATGATTATCAAACTTATTTTAAAAATTACTGGACTTCAAAAGTTGGCGGAGCAGATAATTTTAATATCGCATTGCAGGATGGTGTAATTACACCAATACAGTACGTTCCTAAAGGCACTATTAAAAATGAATCTGATTCGATTACTACAGATATTACTTACGATAATACTTTAAATGCTTTTGATTCTTTTACGGCAAAGGTTTTATCTGGCGGATCTTTCAGCGGAAACGTTGCTGACTCGGCTGCAAAAATTAATGCAATAAAAGGCGGAGGAACTGAAGTAGTGTTGTATCAAAAAATTTCTCTCGGTACAGGTAATCATGCAAACAATCCCTGGTTGCAGGAGCTTCCTGATCCAATAACAAAAGCATGTTGGGATAATTATGCGATCATATCTCCTGCAATGGGGAAATCATTATTTAACATTGATATCTTCAACAGGAATGATACTGATAAATATGAAGTGCATCCTGAAAAGCCTGTGGTAAAAATTACAACTAATGGCAAAACGGTTGTACTCCCTGTTCTAATTTTTCCCGGCATACATCCTAATGTAATTGCATTGGCTGTAGGTTACGGAAGGCAAAGCAGTGATAAAGATAAAACCGGCGACTATATTGGTAAAGCAGCTAATGGTGCCGGCGTAAATGTGTATCCGCTTGCAACTTACAATGGCGCAACCGTTGATTATTATTCAATCAATACAACAATTGAAAAAACCGGAGACACTTATGCAATAGCACAATCGCAGGTGCATAATGTAACAGAAGGCAGACCCATAATAAGAGAAACAACTCTTGCAAAATTTATTGAAGATCCTAAAGAATTAAACAGAGAAGAGGAAGAAGAATTAAAAGCTTTCGGCAATGATTATGTAAAGGAAGGAACAATGTATCCTTACTTTGATAAGCCGGGTATTAAATGGGGAATGAGTATTGACCTTAATACATGTACGGGTTGTAGTGCCTGCGTTATAGCATGCCATGCAGAAAATAATATTCCTGTTGTTGGCAAGCATGAGGTAGCAAGATATCATGATATGCACTGGCTTCGCATTGATCGTTATTTTGCGGGAGATACAGAAAATCCTGAAGTTATTTTTCAGCCGATGCTTTGCCAGCATTGCGATAATGCTCCCTGCGAAAACGTTTGTCCTGTATCTGCAACAAACCACAGCAGCGAAGGGCTTAATCAAATGGCTTATAACCGTTGTATCGGTACAAGATATTGTGCTAACAACTGTCCTTATAAAGTTCGCCGGTTTAACTGGCAGGATTATACCGGGGCAGATAGTTTCCCTGATAACCAAAGAGGAATTATTTCTGATGCTACAATGATGATGAATGATGATCTTTCAAGAATGGTTTTAAATCCTGATGTAACAGTTCGTTCAAGAGGGGTGATGGAAAAATGCAGCTTCTGCGTTCAGCGTTTGCAGGAAGGAAAATTAAATGCAAAAAAAGAAGACCGGATTATAAAAGATGGCGAGATACAAACAGCATGCATGCAGGCTTGCCCAACAAATGCAATTGTATTCAGTAATGTAAATGATAAAGAAAGCCGTGTTTCAAAAATTAGAAATGTAGAGCAAAAAGAAAGAAAGTTTTATGTGCTGGAGCAATTACATACACTTAGCAATGTTAACTATCTTGCTAAAATAAGAAACACAGATAGAGAAAATGGTAAGCAAATGATGGAAGGATCGGATAAGCCGGCATAATTTGAATAGCAAGTTGAATAAAGATAAAATGCTAATAACAAAAAATAAAATAAAAACTTTGCCGTAGAGAACAGTAGAAGCAGAGTTTATGCAGAGAAAACTCCTCAGCGTAAATTCAATTAACTCATTTACTCTGCGGTAAAAAAGCTCAAGCTTAATAAGATATGTCATTATTAAAATACGAATCACAACTGAGGGAGCCTTTAATAGATGGAGATAAAGATTATCACCAGGCAACTGAAGATATTTGTCGCCCTATTGAGGCAAAGCCCGGAAGGCTTTGGTACATTGGCTTTTCAATTGCGATCTGTCTTTTATTATTTGGAATATACTCAGTATATCGTGAGGTTACGTATGGTACAGGAGAGTGGAATTTGAATAAAACAGTTGGATGGGGTTGGGATATTACAAACTTTGTATGGTGGATTGGTATTGGTCACGCAGGTACATTGATCTCAGCGATATTATTATTATTCCGCCAGGGATGGAGAACAGGTGTGAACAGAGCCGCAGAAGCAATGACAATTTTTGCAGTAATATGTGCAGGTCAATTTCCGATATTTCACATGGGACGTGTATGGATGTTTTTCTTTGTGCTTCCTTATCCAAATAGTCGTGGTCCGGTTTGGCCAAACTTTGCTTCGCCTTTAATGTGGGATGTATTTGCGGTATCAACTTATTTCACTGTATCGTTATTATTTTGGTACACAGGTTTATTACCGGATCTGGCAACTGTACGGGACAGGGCAAGAACAAAGTTTCGGAAAATGTTTTATGGTGTTGCTTCTTTTGGATGGAGCGGAAGCACAAAGCATTGGCAGCGTCACGAAAGTTTAGCATTGGTATTGGCGGGTATAAGTACACCGCTTGTATTATCAGTTCACACAATTGTATCTTTTGACTTTGCTACATCAGTTGTTCCCGGATGGCATACAACAATCTTTCCTCCATACTTTGTTGCGGGTGCAATCTTTTCAGGATTTGCAATGGTGCAAAGTCTTTTAATAATAACAAGAAAAGTTTTAAATCTTGAAGACTATATAACAGTGGGCCACATAGAGGCGATGAATAAAGTAATTGTATTAACCGGCTCTATTGTAGGCTGTGCTTATCTTACTGAATTATTTGTTGCCTGGTATGGGCAAAACCAATACGAGTGGTGGGCCTTCAGACAAAACAGGGTAAATCTTTTTAGCCCATATGGCTGGGCATATTATGGCATGATGTTTTGTAATGTTGTGTCTCCTCAATTATTCTGGTCAAGAAAATTAAGAAGAAATATTGCATTTACTTTTTTCATGTCAGTATTGATAAACGTAGGTATGTGGTTTGAGCGTTTTGTAATTATTGTAACATCCATTTACAGGGATTATCTTCCATCGGCATGGAGCACTTATTACAGCCCTACCATTTGGGAGATCGGTTTTTACCTGGGAACATTTGGATTGTTCTTTACCTGTTACTTTTTATTTGCAAAATTCTTCCCGGTAATTGCATTGGCTGAGATAAAAGCAATATTAAAAACAAGTGGTGAGAATTATAAAGCGAAAATGACTGATACCGAGAAGATGGATGCTGATAAATTTTATATTGAAGAAGTGGAGCATGCGCATTAAAAAGCCCCCTCTAAATCTCACCCGGTGGGGGAGACTTATAAAGGCTTTAAAAATTTATAGGTTAAGAAAAATGGAAAGATTAAATAATTATAAACTTCAAAAATTCCCTCCACCGGAGGGGTTTGGGGAGGCTCTAATATGATAAAAAAATTTGTAGTAGGTTGTTTTGATGATGAAAAGGTTTTGTTTCCTGCGATCAAAAATGTTCGTCGTGCAGGTTACAAAATACATGATGTGTACACACCATTTCCTGTGCATGGATTAGATCATGCAATCGGCATAAGGGAAACAAGCTTACATACAGCAGGATTTATTTTTGGTATTACAGGAACCGCTACTGCATTGGGTTGTATGGGATGGATATTTACTAGTGACTGGCCGCTTAACATTGGTGGCAAACCACATTTTCCTTTGCCTGCATTTATACCCATCACTTTTGAAACAACTGTTTTATTTGCTTCAGTAGGAATGGTACTTACATTTTGTTATCTGTGCCAGATGGCTCCGTTTATAAAAAAGCATCATTTTCATCCACGGGCTACAGATGATCTTTTTGTAGTGGTAATTGAGTGTACAGCCAAAACAAATGAAACAGAGGTGATAAGTTTTTTACAAACCAATGGTGCGGTTGAAATTAATGTTCAGGAAGCTGAAACAGGATGGTGGTTTGGTAGTTATGCAAAAGAACAAAAATTATACAGGCAGGAAGAAGTTGGATATTAAGAAGAAGTTGGATATTAAATTGAAATGAGAGTTAAAAGCTCAGTATGAAAAAATTAAAGTTTAGTTTGATTATTGTAATGGCAACTGTAG